>JAYEKN010000091.1 GCA_034661015.1 Candidatus Cloacimonadota bacterium | reverse complement strand
AGAATTTACCCAACTAATTTTAAAATTGCATTCTTAAGGAGACTCTTTTGCTACCTTCAAGGAAGCTATTACCATCATTTTCTTCCAAATCGCCCATTGAGTTATACGCAACGTCAATGTCTAATATTGCAAAAGCAGTAGCTACTCTCCAGCCTAAACCAAAAGCGTAATTTTGTGCATCGTAGTTGAATAGTTTTCCAGCTCTCAAGAAGAACGTTCCAATTTGGTATTCACCACCCAAACTGTATGTTTCTTCTCTATCCACACAATTGTCAAGTTGGAAAACTCCATTAAGTGATTGGAGTTTGTTTTTATACAAATTCATAGACAGACCCAAAGAGAAATTCATGGGTAAAACAAAGGATAATTCCTTTTTGTCCTCATCAATAAGTCCGTCGCCATCGTTATCAAGGAGGTCAAATTCATCCTCGTCAATTAGTCCGTCATGATCTTCGTCAACCGAATATTTAAGATCCGGACCGAAATTTCTCAAACTCATTCCAATCGTAACATCTTTCCATCCGGTATTATATTGTGTCCCGACATCTACAGCCCAACCGGTAACATCGTATTCATCGAGATTTTCTCTAAGGTATTTTGCCCCAATACCCAAAGCAAATTTTCCTGTTAACTTTGTTGCATAAGAAATTCCTGCCATTATATCACTCGCAGTAAATTCTTCGCCATTGGGACCAAATTGTTCTTCTGTAGTAACATCCATCCAACCCATGTGCAAGATGGCGTTATTCAGAGCAAATACTCCAATTGATGTAGGAATAGCAATAGTTGCATATTCGTATTTAATATCTGCAACATATTCCAAATGACTGAGAAATAATTCTGTTTTTTGAGTATGAGCTAATCCTGCCAAATTCCAATAGCTAGAAGCGGCGCCTTTAACATAAGGAGTGTAAGCATTTCCCATACCGATTCCACGAGCATCAACTCCGATTTTTAGAAATTGCAAACCGGCTGTACCAACTTTTGCAAAAACATCTGCAGAAGCGAGATTTGGAATTAGTATCAGGCATATAGCAAGAAAAAAGCCAAGTTTTAATTTTCTGTAAAATTTATCAAATAACATTTTCACCTACCTTCTACATTTATTTAATTATCACAAATTTATTAACTTTAACATGATTATTCGCACGATCTTTCACAGAATAAAGATACACACCCGGGGCGATTATTTGTTCGTTTCGTGAAAGTAAATCCCAAGAATGCATTCCGGATTGAGCAACACCATGAGGGCTGGCTTTACTCGGATTAATCACATCTTCTTTATATTCACCATCATGTTCAATGGTTTTAATCAAATCACCAGCAAGCCCATAAATTTTTATGGTACACGTTTCCGGGATATTTACAAACCAAATTCTTCTACTTCTGTCGCCCTTCTCATCATTTGCTCTTCTACCATCGAATTTACTTTGACCAACATAAGGATTTGGAACCACATAGATATTGTCCATAGATGAAGCTGCAGCAGGACCTGCAAAGATAACCTTCATATTTGCGTCTTCATCTCTTCCGGATTCGAGAGGGCCGAGATGTTGTGAAGGAATTCCTCTGTCGAAGGTAGTAACCGCAATATAATTTTCTACACCTTTCTGCGGATACATTATTTCGTATTTGTAATATCTTCTTGCGAGACGGCTTTTTGCCATATCTGCAAAATTGTCAAAACCGGGGTGACTTTGCCCAAGATGAGGCCAATTACAGTTATGGAGCCCAACAAGAGAAGAATCCAAAGGCACTAACCCATCATTATATAAATCGGCATAGATATCTTCCGGCATTAAGGGATTTCTAAACACACCACATTCTTGCTCGAACGTGAGGTTATCGCTCAATAAATTCACCGAAGAATCTTTATCGGCTGCATAAATAGGTGTGCCGTAAACAGTATCACCTACGCAAATTTGATCATATCCATAAACCGAATTCAGTTTATAATAATCAGTCCAATAAATTGTATCACCGGATTCTCTAACAAAAACCACATCATTGTTTACCACTACATGGCTTTCCGGTAATCCAAGATTAAGCCCGACTTGTCCACCGAAATCTACTTGCATCGAATCGGGTATATTTGATGCTAAACCAACATTATAATCATGATAATCTTGAGGTGTATCTGTTTTATCCCATCTGCCCACACGCATAAATGCATCTTGTTCTCCGGAATTGGCTGCTTTCCAAAGTGAATATCCCTGAAAATCATGACGTAGTCTGAACCCTGTCCAAGGATTTACTTTTGCATAAATATTTTCAACGAGATTGCCATTTTCATACTCAGGCTTGAATCTGTCGGGGAAAGTATTCGGATCATAATTATCAATATAACTATCCAAACATGAAATTGAGTCCTGCCAACCGATGATTTCTTTTAGGACAGTTAGACGATCAAGAGTAAATTCGGATCTGTTATTCCAATATACATCTATCCGGTCACCGCTATTAACGCTTTTAAGTGACATTTTGGGAATATCGGGTGGTCCCGGAGCTTCATAATGAATAGCTGTATCCGGAAGCACAACCGTGGTTAATGTCTGTGGGTCCCTATAAATCGTTTTTGCCCAGAGTGAGGTGGATTTAAGATCTTCCAAATTTTCACCCGGGAATATAGCTGCCACAATTTTCATTGTTTGGAATGGTTTCAAATTCCAGTTAGTGGAATCTGTCGGATTTTCCATACCGGTCATACCACCATAAAATGAAAACAAGAAACGGGTATCGCAAGGATCATTTATCTGTGTATTTGGAAAATCTCTCAAGGAAGTATATCGTGATTCATCAAAAGGTTCTGTGTTATGGGTCATTAGCCAATATTTTTCATTGGCCGGATCTTCTACACCAGGCTTATTATCATATGGTCCGCTTCCAACTTCCCATGTCCAACATCCAAAAATCAATTGTTCGGGATCAGGAGAACAGACTCGGCAGCCTACATATCCGGATGTCAACCCGCCATCTTTATCTTTATCATAGGTATAGGCAAATTCATATCCTGAACCGCGAACATAACTACTCACGTCATCCGTATAAACAGATGCCCAGGACTGAGGACCAACATCAGCATCCATATAAATAGCCATGGCACAGTCAAAAAGAGTATCAAGAGGATTCATGTTCGTTATATCAAATTCAAGATAAACCAGATTTTTGATATATTCATAACTCCACTGGAAACTTGCCTGTCTTACACGTACATTAAGGGGAATATGAGATTGTCCCTGATCAAATGTACCCCATTTTCTTTCTCCGGGTGTTCCGAAAGGACTATAATCATAATAGTATCCCAGAAAGTCTTGCTCAGAAGTCGGGTAACCATCTTCGTCTACCAAACCGTCACCATCATCATCCTGCGGTTCGGCAAAATTGAATAAACTATCCGGATCTTGCCAGCCCAAATTGAGGAAGCCAAACGGGAACCAAATATCCAAATTATCAGTAATCTGAGTAACATTCGCTTGGGTTCTTTCTACTTCACCGTGATAGTAATTATTTCCGGCAGAAAATGTATTAAAAACTTCAGGCATAACATCATCGCCTCTATAGGGAAAGGCAAATCCTGCGGGGTCTTCATCTATCAGACCGTCTCCGTCATCATCTATACCGGTTCTTTGGTGTCTGATTGATGCTTCGGCAACACCATCTTCAAGCTGATACATATCATATTTTGGTCCGAGAGCATTCTTTTCGAGTTCATTATATGCGGGTAAAAATTCATACATATCTGCATCACCGTCAAAACCGACCGAAACCAATGTGTCTATAACGGGCCACGCAGTTACCACAGAGCTCATTTCTCCATGACTCGCATCAGTCCAATATTGGGGATTGCCCCAATCGTCTCTATGCCTTTTTTGTGCTCCAAACCATAAGGCACCTTGGTAAAGGTAGTCAATACCTGAACCACCGGGATATTCCAATGATGGATATTGAGGAATTACATCATCGCCGGAACCAAAAAAACCATAATTGCTGATTCGCAACCAAATATTCCCCACATTATGATAGTGGAATATATCAAGTCGCTTATCACCACCTGAACCTCCTTCAACTGAACGAGCGATTGCAGTCGCAGAGAGAGCAAATATCAATATGACGATTGCAACCAATATTAATTTAATCTTATTTAAGTGCATTGCACCTCCAAATTTAATATTATAAATTTATAATCTAAAGTCTATAGGAAAAGTAACCCACACAGCTACCGGTTTTCCTTGATTTTTTGCTGGAATAAATTTCCACTTTCTAACAGCCTTCAATGCCTGCTCATCCAGACCACCTTCACCACTTTGCAAACTCTTCACAATTTCTACCGCACCGACAGTTCCATCTTCAAAAACTTCCGCTCTAACAATTACCCTACCTTCCAAACCGGCACTTCGGGCGAAATCCGTATATTTTGGTTTCGCATTTCCCGGCATTGGAATTGGCTCATTTTCATAAATAACAAATTTTGGAGTAGTGCCTTTTCTTTGTGCCGGAGGCGGTTTTTTCAAATCAAGTGTGGTAGGACCGATAGTTTCAACTTCTTCAATATCTTCATCGTCTTCCATATCAGAACTTTCAATTGTGAGCGGAATTACGGGCTTTACTTCTGTTGGCGGTTTAATTTTCTTTTGAATTTCAGGTGGGATATCAATGGTTTGGATGACCTTTTCAACATGCTGATAAGGTTTTATTTCAAGTTTGGGAAAAACGATAAAAGCAAAAAGTAGAATTAATAAAGCAAAACTTAATGCTTTTTCATACAATGAGTTTACCTCATCCTTCCAATCCAAAAAATTATTATCTGATCTTTTTTGCATTTATTTACCTTTAATTTACCTTGATTTCAACTAATTTGTCTAACTTTCTTCTAATTCGTTCTATTCACTTAATGCCTTATGTAAATCCTTTGTGAAATTTGAGGACTTTGCTTATCGCTTTTGTTTTGCCTCGAATGATACCCGTAAGGCTTCAGCCTTTTTCAATTCATTCATAATATCTACCATAACGCCATAATCCACATAAGCATCCGTGCGGAAACATGTAATAATAGCAGAATTTTCGGCAAGTTTTTTTAGCATCATCGGCTGAATCTGATCGTATCTTACGGCAAAATCATCAATGGAAATAATTCCGTTCCGATTTACATAAATAGTAGCAGCGTTTTGCCTGTTTATCTTTTGGACAGCATTAGCTTCCGGCAGCACAACATTTAGACCTTTTTCTTTTACAAATGTAGTAGAAACCATGAAGAATATTAATAGCAGAAATGCTATATCGGACATTCCCGCATCAGGTACATCAGTTCCGATTTTTGTTTTCCTTATGATTTTTGCCATAATTCCTCTTAGTTTGTAGATAATGAAACTGTCTTTGCACCTGCATCTAACAGTTTATCAAGGGTTTCAACCATCATGTTATAACGGCAGCGTCTATCTGCTTCAAGGACGAAAACCATTTTGGGATTTTCCGCTAACTTTTTCCTGATGATGTTTTTTAGTGCTGATGGAGGAGTAAGTTGATTATCTATGGCAATTTGCCCTTTAGCGTTTACCATAATTTTTGTCAAATTATCCTTTTTTATCTTTACTTTTTGCCCACCGGATTCTGCAGATGGGGGAAGGACTAAACCCAACCCTTTCTTCACATCGAATTTTGTGGTAACCAAAAAGAACACAAGTAGCAAGAATGCCACATCAGCCATTGATGCAGTAGGTATTTTAGCTTTTTTTCTTACTTTTTTTAAACTCGTTATATTCATTTTTACCTTAATTCTTTTTTTCTGCAAACTCCGAATTATTTGTTTTCAATTAGTGTTTCGACAACTTTATCCGAACCAATCTGCATATCAATTACAATACCGTCAATCATTGAGACTAAGAAGTTGTTGAATAATTGAATTGGGATAGCCACAGTTAAACCTGCGGCAGTAGTGATCAAAGCTACCTGGATACCACTTGCAACGATTGTGGGTTCAACTTCGCCTGCAGCTGCGATTGCTGCAAATGCCCCGATCATACCGATAACAGTACCAAGGAAACCTAACATAGGTGCCACATTAATCGTGGTAGCAAGGGCGATAAGTCCTTTTTCCAAGAATGACATTTCAAGAATGCCTGCATTTTCAATCGCTTTTTCCACACTTTCGATTCCTTTATCTGCTTTCAGCAATCCCGCATGTAAAACATTCGCTACGGGACCGCGAGTATTAGCACACAGATCAAGGGCTTCGTCATATTCCTTTTCCTTTAATAACGGTACAAGTTTACCAAGAAAATCATGAATTGATATTTTTGCATAACGCAGCGAGATAATTTTCCAAATTGAAGTAGCAAGAGCCCATATAACAAGAATAAGCATTGGCCACATGACCCATCCACCTTGGATGAATAAGTCAACAAGACCACTTCCAACAATTCTTCGAGCAAAAGCTTCAAAACCACCGCCGGAAGCATCTTCTGTCTCAGTTTCCATAACTACTGCGGCTGTGTCACCATCTACAACTGCTCCGTTATCCGCTTCTGCAACTATTTCTTCAGTTACTGTGTTTTGTGCTAACAAATTTCCGGCAACAAACACGCAAACAACAAGCGATAAGATCATCAGTTTTATTTTCATATTTTTCTTCACTGGATTTCCTCCTATGATTTTATTAAAAGTCAACACTAAATCCTAATTTTATGCGTCTGCCTTGAGAGTAGATACCTGGAGTACTTAAACCATACAAATATAAGGCAGCTCCTGCAGTATCTTCAATATCAGGATCAATTATGCCGTTTTCATTCAAGTCATAATTTTCCCAATATGTATCAGTACCATTGTCTTGAGTTTCACCGGTCTGTGCATCAACATAGTTAACATTCGTTTCATTAAATAAATTATCTAATTTGACAAAAATCTTAAATTGTGTTTTCCCGAACAAATTAAACTTCTTGGTTAATTTTAAATTTGAATTACTTGTTCCCGGTTTTCTTTCAGAATTTGTGTCAAGAGGATGGTCATTTTCTGCAACCGGTGTGTATGGTGTACCTGAATAATAAATAAACTGGTATGATACATCAAATTTATCGGGCATTTTTAAACCAAACAGATAAAATTCTTCATTCTCGGGGATACCGAAATTTGCTTGGAGAGAAACATTGTTCCTCACATCCCAACTAAGTGGAAATTCTCTCAGATTCTCAGTGGCAGTATGAACATTGGAATTTCTCCCCGAAGCATAGGAATAGGTATAACCAAAATTGAATCCCCAAAATTGACTGAATCGTTTTTGGAATGTTAACTCTACTCCACGAGCACTACCGTAATCATCCGACCAATAAAGATAATATTGCTTTCCGGCTTCTGCGATGCTGTCTGGCAAATTTGCATAGTTACAACTAATTCTACTTACAAGATTGTAAATATTCTTATAAAATACGGTAACATCAAGAACATAATCTTCACCCATTTGGTGTTCAATACCCACTTCATAAGTTTTTGTAATTTCCGGTTTGAGGTTAGGATTACCAACATCCGTTCCTGTGGAACCGGCTTTAGGTGTAGCACTTGTAAACACATATTGCATAGCAGGAAGCTGACTTTGATAGTTGTATGCAAAGTGCAATACATCCTTTAAAGTAATAGGATGAGAAACACCAAGTCGCGGACTTATCATAAGTTGAAACTTTTCTACATCTTCACTAACAAGTTCATAATCTCCATCTGCATTTTGTTTAATATAATTAATTTTTTCCCATTCAGCATCAATATATTCTCCGGTTGTGTCGCTTTTTACTTGATAAAAATCACCAAGGTACCAGGCATCAAATCGAATACCGGCATTAACGATCATGCCTTCCCATTCCATTTTGTCTTGTAGATAAAAAGCTCCTTGCCAAGGTCTTGCTTTGTATCCATCAACAGTACCACCGGCAAACTGGATAGCATTTTGAAAATCTTGAGCTGAATAAATTTTTTGACCATAAGTAACCAAACCCCAAACTGCGAGGGAATCCTCTAACTCGTCTTGTGAACAGCCATAATGGTCCCAATTTACATCAGTAGTATCAATGTCTTTTCCTAATAGATAATTTGGTAGTCTTTTGGTATCATCAATATTCCAGGGTTGACCCAATCTGTTTTTTGATATGTCGTTATATTTAATTTCAAAACCCGTTTTTGCTGCATGAATATGATTTATTTGATAAGTCAAATCTCCTTTCAATGTATATGTGGAGGTTTGATCATCCCAAAAACTTCCGGCATGTGATCCGGGACTTGAAAAAATTGGTACAGTTCGATCCTCATTATATTGATCAAAATAGTTAAGAATTTCAGTCTCGGAAGTACCGGGGATGTTTACACCAAAATTATTATACGAGGGATCGGCATTCCAGAAGGGATTGTTCCAATCAGTATTATTCTCAGTAAAATACCAATCTCTATCAACGCCGGAGTTGAGATTTAAATCCGTATTAAATCTACCCGCACGAATTTTGAAAAACATTTTTGGAGAAATCGTATGGTCCAATGTAATAGCCTGTTGTGAGTGCTCTTCTTCCCAATGGTTTGTATATTGCAACGCGTATTTACCTGTCCATGAGAAAGGAATCCAGACAGATCTATCTCCACGGGTTGAAAAGGTAAACTTTGTTTTGGGGGAAAGTGAAAATTTTGTTTTTATATTAGCCTGATAAGAATTATTAAATCTATCTCCGGTATCAAATCCCAAAACATCGTCTCTGTTTCCGCCGATATTGTTAATTGTTTCAACTTGAAACTCTCTAAGGACAGGAGTGGGATTCCTGATTAAATCATAAGTTCGTCCCAAATCATAAAGCACATCACCCTCACCAACGTGGTAAAAATCTTTGTATCTACCATCAGACCAAGTGCCACCTACATTAGCGAAAAAAGTAAATTTATCTCTTTGATTTGCCGTACCCTTAGGTATCAACGGACCACCAAAAGATAGTCTTACATTATCGTAATTGCTGTTTTGATCCGAAAGTATGTGGTCGGAAGTCAAACTGATTTTACCTGAATAATCCGACCCACCTGATTTGGTTATTAAATTGATAATAGCCGATTGGGCATTACCAAATTCAGCAGTAAATCCACCGGTAGAAACGTTCATGTCGGAAACAGCATCCATGTCGAGTGACATACCAAAACCTTGATCAACAGGATTTGATACGGACAATCCGTCCACTGTATAAACGATCTCATTTGATCTACCACCACGAATATGCATATCCGCACCGGAACCAACTGCCCCGGCAGTTACTGCAACCACATCCTGAATATTTTCCACCGCCATCCTGTCCATCGTTTCAGAAGTAACAATTTTTTCAGAACCGGTAACATCTTTTTCAACGAGCTTTCGCTCCGATTGGATTACTATACCCTTTATTTGCGTATCTGTTTGAAACAATTCAAAATTTAGAGTACTTGTAAGATCAAGATGAACTTGAACTTCTGTCTTTGTTACGGTTTGAAAACCCATCATCTGTGCTCGCACAGAATATTTTCCCGGTGGAACGTTAATAATAATGAATCTTCCGTTATTGTCGCAAGCAGCACCGATTTGTTTTTCAACAATAATAACATTGGCACCTGCAACAGGTTCGCCTGTATCCTTGTTTACAACACGCCCGGCAATCTTTCCGGTTGTCCCGGCAGATAGAGCGGTAGCACTAAGTAAAATTATGGCTGCACATAAAAAAATGCAACTAAGATATCTCATCATAACTTCTCCCTTCATAAATAGATTACGTATTAAATATATAGATACTGTTTTTTTGTTTTTACTGGAACTTATGTCAACCTTTTTGATTAATTTTCTAATTTTTTTTGTAAATTATTCTATTTTCCTCTTCAATATCAAATAAAAATGAATTATATTTATTTGATTCAACCTGACTAATATTAGGCTTTTCCAATGCTTCAATTCCAAATTCTTTGATAAAACTTGCTTTAAGAATATTTGCAAATTCGGAAAACGTGATTGGAGTTTCTACTATCCGGTTTATTTGAATGGTTTTTTTAGCCATTAGTTTTTTTAGAACTTTTCGCTGAGATTCATTTTTTGCAGGTAACAATTCTGCCATCTTCTCTTGGTTATGATTTAATAGAATCGAACCATGCTGTAGAAAAGATGTTCCTTTTCTAACCTGAGCACTGCCAACGAGTTTCTTGCCTTTATATTGTATTTCATATTTTGAAGCACTGGAAAAACAGGGGCTTGTCCAATCCTTCTGCTCCGCATGGGACGGAAAACTGTCTTGCATATCCGCCTCAATACCAATCTGCCGGAGTGACGATAATAAAGCCAGACCGATTTTTTTGTAAACGCTCAAGATTGAACCTGCAAATATTCCTTCATTTTTGGCGATAACAGAATAAGTTACTTCATCCCAATGCAAAACCGCCCGTCCACCGGTTGGACGCCGTACTATCCCAAATCCATTTTCCAAAACGCGATTGAGATCAATCTGATTTGCAATATCCTGATGATAACCAAATGAGACAGTTGGGGGAGACCAATCGTAAATTCGGATCGTATTAGGAGAAATTCCCTCAACTACTCCTTGCAAAATTGCAGAATCCATTGCCATATTCTCTGCCGGTTTCAGCTTTCCCGAAATAATTATTCGCCATTTATTCATAAAATAATCTTTTTCAACTTATGAGTCACCTTAAAAAACCACTGAAGTAGTTAAATAGTGTCTATCCTAAGGGTTAGGGATTCGCACTTTGATGTAGATAGGCTTACGCCAACCTAACGCTATTTTATTTATCCCATTCGGGGAATTTTTTAATTCTACATTATTCATTATTCATTATTCATTATTCATTATTCATTATTCATTATTCATTATTCATTATTTCTAACCCGAAGGGACTCGTGTTCTACTTTAACTTAACTTTTTCCTCGTTCCCCAGGATTATTTCACCTATTTGAAAACCATTGGTTTTACGGAGTATTTCATCAACATTATTTTTACTAACGATTGCGATCATACCTATGCCCATATTAAAGGTAGAAAACATCTCCTTTTCACTCACATTTCCCGCATCTTGAAGAAATCGAAAAATCGAAGGTATTTTCCACAACGATTTATCTACTTCCGCACTAAAACCGTCAGTGATGATTCGTTTCAGATTTCCGGGAATTCCGCCGCCGGTAATATGAGCCAAACCGTTGATTTTCTTTTCAGAGATAAAACCTATTAATTCATTGTAATAGGATTTATGAATGGTCAGAAGAGCATCACCAATATTCTGCCCCAGTTCTTTCACATAAGAATCCACTCGCAGTTGTAATTTTTCAAATACGATTTTCCGCGCCAAAGAATAACCGTTCGTATGCAAGCCGGTTGACGAAAATCCGATGAGTTTATCACCTTTCTGTATATC
This sequence comes from Candidatus Cloacimonadota bacterium, assembly GCA_034661015.1. Taxonomy (NCBI): domain Bacteria; kingdom Pseudomonadati; phylum Candidatus Cloacimonadota; species Candidatus Cloacimonadota bacterium. Next base: position 8,693 of record JAYEKN010000091.1, on the reverse strand, counting down.
CTCACCGGTGATAGATTTTCCACTGTCCACAACGCCGATAATCGTGCCGACTAAATCGAAATCATCTCCGGAATAAATATCCGGCATTTCAGCGGTTTCCCCACCAATAAGTGCGAGTCTGTTTTCTCGGCATGCTTTTGCGAGGCCGGAAACTATTTCCGCCACGTTCTCCGGTAAAAGTTTTCCCACCCCAATGTAATCCAGAAAAAATAAGGGAGTAGCCCCAAGGGTCAGAATATCATCCACGCAATGGTTCACCAGATCCTGCCCCACAGTATCAAATTTTTTGGCATTTTTTGCAATGATGGACTTCGTGCCAATTCCATCTGTGCTGGAAACAAGGAGGGGGTCTTTATATTTGCTCCTATCAAAACGATACAATCCGCCAAATGCACCGAGATCCGTAACAACATTTTTGCCAAACGTTTTTTTGGCAATTGGTTTGATAAGATCAACGGTTTTTTCTCCGGCAGTTATATCCACGCCGGAATTTTTATAAGAAATTTTAGCTTTCACAATAAATTAATCTCTTCTAAAATTGAGTATGCTTTCTCATCAAATGATAACGCTCATCAATTTTTTCCTTACTTATTTTTTTTATCCGATCCACACTAAAATCTTCTATATTAAAGGAAGAGGTAATTGTTCCGAAAACGGCTGCTTCTTTCAGCACGGAATCCTCTATACTGTCTTTTGAGGCCAAATACGCCATAAAACCACCGGCAAAACAATCTCCGGCTCCGGTAGTATCAACAACTTCTTTCACTGGAAAAACCGGCACGAAGAAAAGGAAATTCTTCCGATACACGAATCCGCCATGCTCACCTTGCTTCACAACTACGATTTTTGGACCAATTTCAAGCGTCCTTTTTGCTGCCTGAAAAATATCTCTTTCACCTGTAAGCATTTTCACTTCGGCTTCATTAATAAAAAGAATATCTATCATGGAAAGCATTTTTTTCAATTCCTTATTTTTCCCTTCAATCCAAAAATTCATCGTGTCCGCTGCAACCACTTTGGGATTATTCATCTGCTTCAAAACATCAATTTGCAAATCAGGATCAATATTACCAAGCAGAACATAATCTGCATCTTTCAGTTTCGATGGAATTTTCGGGGAGAAATTTCCGAACACATTCAGGTCTGTGGACAAAGTGATCGCTTCATCAAAATCCTCGTATCTACCTGACCAGCGAAAAGTTTTACCTTCCGCGGTCTCCAAGCCAGTGATGTCAATTTCCTTTTCGATTAACAAATTTCTATGCTTTTCGGGAAAATCTTCGCCAACAACGCCCACGATTGAGACATCGTCGTGAAGGTATCGGGCAGAGATGGAAGCGTAAACCGCACTACCACCCAAAATATCCGACTTGGTAGCATACCGATTTTGCACACTATCCAAAGCTATTGAACCAACAATTAATAAACTCATTTTGTTTCCTCCATAATTATTTTAGTAGAGCCGGAATTTGTTCCTGTAAGTAAGTCGAAGAATCTATCAATTCCACCGGCAGAAAAAAATTTGATGATAAAAATCAAAGCAATAAGAAGCAGAATTCGAGCAACTAATTTCCAGATAGAAGTCAAATCTTTGTTCCTTCTGTTTCTTCGGCGTTTCCATTCTTCTCCAAATTCATTCATATTACAAAAAATCAATTCAGGCTTGCTAATCCGTCTGCAAATCTTTTTACACCCTCAATAATATTTTCAGGTGAAGTTGCATAGGAAAAACGGATATAGTTTTCCGCTCCAAATGCAGAACCGGCTACGGCTGCAATGTGAAATTCTTTGAGTAAATATTCGCAAAGTTCGGCAGTGTTCTTAATTCCCTTACGATTATTGCGAATATAATACGAAATTGACGGAAAAGCATAAAAAGCACCTTTGGGCATTTCACAATTTACATTAGCAATTTCGTTCAAACTATTTACGAGGAGTTTTCTTCGCTCTGTAAATTCTTTTCTCATCTTTTCAACGCTTCCGTCATCTTCGGTCAGTGCAACCACCACTGCCTTTTGAGTGATGGAATTCACGCAGGAAGTAGTGTGGCTTTGGATTCTGATAGTGCGTTTCATAATTTCGGATGGTCCCGCAGAATAGCCAAGGCGCCAGCCTGTCATTGCATATGCTTTGGAAACACCATTTATCACGATTGTTCTATCCTGCATTTCTTTGGAAAGAGAAGCGATGGAAATATGCTCGACATCATCGTAGATTAATTTTTCGTAAATCTCATCGGAAATCACCACAATATCATTTTTCAGGCAGACTTCAGCAATCTCTTCCAGTTCTTTTCGCGTATAAACTGAACCGGTGGGATTGTTTGGAGAATTGAGGATCAGTGCTTTTGGATTTGAAAGATATTGGATTGCTTCATCTAATTGTTTCGCGGTAACTTTAAATTTTGTGTTCATATTAGTCGGCAATAAAATCGGAAAAGCGTCCACTAATTCGACTTGTGACGTATAACTTACCCAATACGGGCAGGGAATGAGCACTTCATCTCTCGGATCACAAATTGTCATTAAAACATTGATTAGCGAGGCTTTTGCTCCCGGAGAAACTAGGATATTTTCAGGATCGTATTCCAAACTGTTATCTCTTTTAAGTTTTTCAACTATCGCTTTTCGCAGCTCAATTATACCTGCTGATTTTGTATAATGAGTAAAATTATTCTCGATGGCTTTGATCGCCTCTTCCTTTATATAGGAAGGAGTGTTGAAATCCGGTTCACCAACCCCGAAATTGATCACATCAATTCCCTCTGCTCGCATTTGGTTTGCCAAAGCAGCAACCCGCAGAGTAGGAGAAGGCTTTATCGCCTTTGCTCTGTGTGAAATGTTAATCTTCATTTTTACCTACTTTTTTTGATTTTATCCACGAATTACCCAAATTTTACTAATCTAAAATAAAATATATTTTTGTGAAAATTTGTTAAATTAGTGGACTTATTCCATTACTATTTTTGAAAGATCCGCAGTTTTCAGGAAGCCTTTATTGATTTTCCGTAACAGTGCCATCCTGTTTTCCCTTAAATCTTTATCTTTTACCATGACCATTACAGTGTCGAAAAATTTGTCAATGTCAGTTTTGAGCGTAACTAAAAGGTCAAGGCATTGTTTATATTTTTTTTCTTCTGCATTTCGGTTATATTCGGGGAGTATTTTCATAACAATCTTATACAATTCTTTTTCCTCCGGTTCCTGAAATAATGCAGGATTCAAGAAGGCAATTTCATCGGAACTTTCCAAAATATTCGAAGCCCGTTTGAAGCCGATGATCAGCTTCCGAAAATCTTCATGAGATTTATACTGTTGCAGGTGCTTGGCTCGCTCAAGTAAATCAGGAATATTATAATAATTTGTAGCCATAACCGCATCGGCAACGTCATAATCTATCCGATTTTGTTTCAACAGCCATCGCGCTCGTTGCTCAAAAAAATCATGAACGGCTTGCCTATGTTTGAAATTTTCAATTTTGGAAGATAATGATTCAAACGTTCTATCAATTAAAAATTTTAAGCTGAATTCAAAATTGTGAATATTTAAAATTTGAACAACCAAATTGCCGGAGCGTCTTAATGCAAAGGGATCTTTTGAACCGGTTGGTAGCATTCCGATACCCATTATTCCGCAAATTGTATCAAGATTATCGGCAAGAGCAACTAATGCTCCTGTTTTTGACATTTTCTCCAAATCTTCTTTTTCGTAATAATAATGCTCGCGGATTGCGTTTGCCACCCCAGAATTTTCGCCACTTAATTTCGCATAAACAGATCCAACATAGCCCTGCAATTTTGTGAACTCTTTTTCTCCGAGCATCAAAGTGGCAAGGTCTGCTTTACATAGTTCTGCGGCTCTGATTACATTTTGTATCTCTTCTGAGGGCATTAACAATTTTTCTGCAAACAATTTGGTGCTCACTTTTATTCTTTGGGTTTTTTCATACAAATTGCCCAATTTCTCCTGAAAAAGAATGTTCTTCAGTTTGGGAATAAATTCAGCAAGAGAATGCTTGGTATCAGTTTCAAAAAAAAATTCGGCATCTTCGAGACGCGCTTTAACCACTCGCTGGTTCCCATATTTGATTCCTTCGGAAAAAGCAGGATTCCCATTTGAAATAAAAACAAAATGATTCGTGAGCTTTTGCTCCGAATTACCTTTTTTTTCTACTGCGAAATATTTCTGATGTTCAGTTAAAGTGGACTGGATAATCAACTTTGGCAATTTGAGATATTTTTCATCATAGGAAGCAGAAACTGCAGTGGGAAATTCAACAAGATTCGTAACAATATCCAAAAGCCGCTTGTCCCCAACCACTCGCATGTCAAATATGTTCTCGTTCCCAAGCCCCTGCTTTGGAACGTAATCATTAGCCAATTCCTCTTTACGCGATTCGCCTATTTCTGCTTGATCGGACACTTCTTTTTCATTTTTACTCGTATATAATTTATCAAGTTGAGCCAAAATTATCCGCTTGCGTTTATCCGAATCGGGAATAACAAAATGGGTTTCCAAAATTTCTTCATAAATTTCCGGATAAGGAATTTCAATTTTGTTATGCACTTTTTCAAATCTATTCCCAAAAGAAAACCGATCTGAATGGAGATTATCAATTTTGAAATGGACGACATCCTCATCAAAAATGGCAAGTAACCAGCGAACCGGTCTGGCAAAACCAATGGATTTTTTTCCCCAGTGCATTGATTTGGGAAAATTTATTTTGCTGAAAACATCTTTGGATATTTCCGCAAGAATTTGCGGTGTTGCTTTTCCGTGAATCTTTTTTGTGGCAGTAAGATAAACCCCTTTTCCCATATTAGTGAACTCAATATCTTTTTCAGACAGATTTTTACTTTTCAAAAATCCGGCACCGGCTCGGGTCAAATTGCCCCCGTCATCATAAGCGACCTTTTTGGGTGGACCTTTTATTTCTTCGATTCTGTCCATTTGTCGTGATGGTAATCCACTAATTTCCAGTGCCATACGGCGGGGAGTAGAATATGTTTTAATCGATTCAAAGGTCAAAAAACTTTCATCAAGCTGTTTTTTGAAAAAATCCGCAAACATCTTAACAGCGGGATTTATATAACTTGCAGGAATTTCTTCTGTACCGATTTCAAATAAATATTTATGCTTTTTCATAAGATGTGCGAATTTTTTGGCACTGATAATCATGTCAAGAATTAGTTTTTATTTTATTTGATTATCTTTGCGAAAGTTTTGCTGACAGCTAAATCATACTTTGATAATTTTCAATTTGGATTATCCCTTTTATCGTTATGACTTGTTGTAACTTTCGCAAAGTTATTCACTCTACTTTCTCTGGAATTTTACAAAGAAGCTTGACAATATTTTCTATAGGAAAATTTCACTCCATGCGTTTACAAAAATATAATGTTAAGGAGCAAATCAGATGAAAAAAATAGTATATTTTATCGTTCTCCTAATCTTTTTTCAGATATTGAGCGGTTGCGGAAAACAGAATACCAAATTCGTTACTATCGGCACAGGTGGTGTTACAGGCGTTTACTATCCCACGGGAGGAGCAATCAGCAGGATGGTAAATAAAAAACGAGCTGAATACGGAATCAAGGCAACGGTGGAATCCACCGGCGGTTCTGTTTATAATATCAATGCGGTTTTGGATGGAGACCTGGATTTCGGCATTGCCCAGTCAGACCGGCAATATCAGGCGTATGAAGGACTTGCAGAATGGAAAAAAATGGGACCTCAAACGGAATTGCGGTCTGTGTTTTCTATTCATCCCGAATCCATCACCCTTGTTGCCACCCAAAAAAGCAATATCAACACTGTATCCGATTTGAAGGGTAAAACCGTAAATATCGGCAATCCCGGTTCTGGTCAGCTACAAAATTCACGTGACATTTTATCATCATTTGTTATTGACGAGAATGATGACATTTACGCTGAACATGTGAAAGCAGTGGAAGCACCCGGACTGATGCAAGACGAACGAATAGATGCGTTTTTCTATACGGTGGGTCATCCCAGCGGAAACATAAAGGAAGCGACTTCCGGCAGAATAAAAGTAAAATTAATACCTATTCAAGGTAAAAATATTGATTCTCTTTTACAAGAAAAAAGTTATTACGATTATTCCTTGATCCAAAAAAAGCATTATCCTTATGCCACAAATGAAAATGATATTTCCACCATCGGAGTAAAAGCAACTCTGATTACTTCCAAATCCACTCCGAATGACATAGTTTATGCAATCACAAAAGAAGTTTTTGACAATTTTAATGATTTCAAATCTCTCCATCCTGCTTATGAAACGCTAACAAAAGAAAGAATGTTGAAGGGGCTTTCCGCACCAATTCATCCCGGTGCTCTGATATATTACCGGGAGAACGATCTGATAAAATATATTGATCCCGAATTGATAATTAAAACAAATTAGCAGTTCTCTTGAAAATATTTAAAACAAACAATTCAGCGACGAATAAATTAATTTCCTTCATCGCAATAATCTGGGCACTTTTCCAACTTTCCTTGCCCAAATTTATCATTCTGGACAGTATCAGCATTCGAGCAATTCATCTCGCTTTTGCTCTTTCGCTGGTTTTTTTGTCTATCCCATTAAAAAAGAAAAAAGGGGAATTCGGCTTAAATTCTCGTAATAAAAAAATTCCGATTTACGATTATATTCTCTCCTTACTCGGTTTTTTAAGCGCCCTTTATCTTATGCTTAACTGGACGAACATTTCTATGCGAGCGGGTAAACCAATTTTATTGGACGTGGTTGTCAGTGTAATTTTAATTATAGTTTTGCTCGAAGCTGCCAGGCGTTCGCTGGGACCAGCCTTAACGATGATCTCCATCCTGTTTACCGCTTATGCTTTTCTCGGTCCGTATATGCCATATATTTTTTCATTTCGGGGAGTTAGTTTAACAAAATATATCAGCAAAATAGTATTATCCACAGAGGGTATTTATGGGATTCCACTTGACGTTTCTGCTACAACTGTTTTCTTGTTCGTTCTTTTCGGAGCAATGTTGGAAAAAGTGGGAGCAGGAAATTTTTTCAATGATATTTCCATTTCTTTGCTGGGGAAATACAAGGGCGGTCCGGCAAAGGCAGCGGTTGTTTCCAGCGGATTCACCGGCTTGGTTTCCGGCTCCAGCATAGCAAATGTAGCCACCACCGGCACTTTTACTATTCCGATGATGAAAAAAGTGGGCTATCCAGCTAAGATCGCAGCTGCCACAGAGGTTGCTGCCAGCACAAACGGACAACTAATGCCACCAATTATGGGTGCTGCTGCTTTTATTATCGCAGAATTTTTGGCGATTGATTATCTTGAAGTCATAAAAGCTGCTGCTATTCCGGCAGTTGTTTCCTACATCGCCCTCTTTTATATCACCCATCTTGAAGCTTCTAAAAGAGGTTTGAAAGGGCTTTCTAAAGAGAATATTCCCAAATTTTGGGATGTGATAAAAAAGGATTTTTATTTCCTCATTCCCCTTTTTGTCTTGATCATTGAACTAATCGCTTTCCGCCATTCACCGAACATGGCGGCTTTTAATGCAATCATCTCCCTTGTAATAATTGTGATTTTACGGGAAATAATTTTCGGAATCAAGGGACATATCTCTTTGTTTGACTCTTTGAAAAAAGGTTTAGCGTTAATTGTAGATGGACTCATTCGGGGATCGAAAAACATGCTTCCGGTAGCTATTGCTACTGCCACAGCCGGAATTGTGGTCGGAATTGTTACAATGGGAATCGGGAGTATGATCGTGGAGATAGTGGAAACTATCGCCGGGGGAAATATTCTTCTCATGCTCGTAATTACCGCTATCGCCAGTCTAATTCTCGGAATGGGATTACCCACTACTGCCACTTATATTGTGATGGCAACCATAACTGTGCCGGTTATCATAAAACTGACCGCATCATTCGGGATGAATCCGATTCCGGCGATTTCCGCTCATCTTTTCTGTTTCTATTTTGGGATTCTCGCAGATGATACTCCCCCGGTGGGTCTGGCAGCATATACAGCGGCTGCAATAGCAAAATCCGACCCGATTGCAACCGGAGTGCAAGGATTCATTTACGACCTTCGCACAGCGGTAATTCCGTTTATGTTTGTATTTAATGCAGAATTAGTTTTGTATGGTGTGCATAGTTTTGCCCAAGCGATTCTCATATTCCTCACAGCTGTTCTCGGAGCATTGGCATTTACGAATCTGGTTCAAGGATGGTTTTTGATTAAGAACAAATGGTTCGAAATCCCATTCTTTGCCTGTGCTACTTTGCTTTTTTTCTATCCTGCTTTTGGAGCAAATATTTTGCACATTAGTTTCGAACTCAGGTATTATATGTATTTTGTGGCAGCGGCTTTTTATTTTGTTCCCTATATTTTTCAAAAATTTAGGATGAAAATTGTTAGGATTTAGAAGTGGGTGGAACACGAATTTAATTATTGTAAAATTTGACAAACCAAATTGTCTATAACATAAACGAAAATTAATTGAGGTTGAAAAGGGAAACATTCTGCGTAAATCGAATTCAAATATCTAAAAAAATTTAGTTATTTGAAAAAATTGCTTTTGGCTTGAAATAAAGTCAATTTTTTCATCTTTTTTTATTTGTTCTCAGTCCAAGCAGGACTTGGCTCGAAAGCGTTTTTTTTGCTTTGAGCCGAGAACTGCGAGCTGAATTCAAAT
>JAYEKN010000090.1:5157-52838 GCA_034661015.1 Candidatus Cloacimonadota bacterium | reverse complement strand
AATACAGTAATACGTTTCTCCGAAACGTTGGGCGCGAAACACTTCAGAAAAACCGTTTACGATTCACATCTTGATAAGATCATCAATCATTCGCCCGGTTTTACTTTCTTAAAACATTGACTGAAAAAATCCACATTTAAGTTTTTTGCAAATTCTATGAAAAAAATTAAAAAGAAATTCGTCATTGCTATTGACGGACCTGCCAGTTCAGGAAAAAGCACAACTGCCAAACAATTGGCAGATAAGCTCGGCTGCGTTTATATTGACAGTGGAGCTATGTATCGTGCTGTGGGCTTGTATCTAATTGAAAATGGAATTGATATTAAAGATGAAAAAAAAATCAGCGTATGCTTAAAAGACATTTCCATTGAGATCATCAATTATAATAATGAGGACGGGAATATAATTTTACTGAATGGGAAAGATGTTACACAAGATATACGAAAACCGAAGGTATCCAAATATTCATCTCTCGTTGCTCGTATGGGTGCGGTTAGAACCAAATTGGTTGAACTCCAGCGTCAGATATCTCAACGAAAATCCATTGTTATGGACGGAAGAGATATCGGCACAGTTGTCTTTCCCAATGCGGATTATAAATTCTACATTATCGCAGATGTGAAGGAACGTGCCCGAAGAAGGTGGGATGAATTACAAAAAAAGGGTGAAACCAAATCTCTTGAAGATGTGATCAAAGAACTTGAATGGCGGGATGAATCGGATAGCACCAGAAAAATTTCACCTCTCCGAAAACCTGATGATGCAATTTTGATTGATACAACATTCCTCACAATTGCAGAACAAGTAAACAAAATTTATCAGATGATAAATTTTTAAAAATTATATTCTTATGGGATTACCTTTTAAAATTGCTCAAAAAACTTTTCTTTTCACAATGAAGGCATTCTTGAATCTAAAAGTGGTTGGGATAAATATAATTGAAGAAAAAAGTGGGATTATAGTTTGTGCCAATCATCAGAATTTACTTGATCCACCTTTTCTGGGTTCTATTTTACCTTTTGAATCATACTTCATTGCAAAAAGTGAACTTTTTAAAAATAAACTTTTCGGAATAATCATCTCCTTTTTTAATGCTATACCTGTAAAAAGGGATAGTTATTCAGGAAGCACAATAAAAAAAAGTGAAGAGCTGATTAGAAACAAAAAGAATCTGATAATATTTCCGGAAGGCAGCAGAAAATCTTTTAAAGCTAAAGCTGGTATTGCCAGAATCGCAATATCTACCGGAGCAACTATTTATCCCGTAAAAATTTTGAATGCCAATAATTTCAAAGAGTGCTTTTTTCATAAAAAAAATTTAACCTTTATTTTTAAAAAACCTTTCAAACCGGGCTGGCATAAAAAATATACGGATGAGAAACCGAATTATCGCAAATTATCTCAGATCATTCTCGATAGGATAAACGAATAATGACTAAATGTAGTATAGAAATTTCAGAACACTCCGGATTTTGCTTTGGAGTAGAGCGAGCAATTCAAATGGCTCTGCAAGCCTTGAAAGAATACGAAAATGTGGTAACTCTTGGTCCAATTATCCACAATCCGCAAATGGTTCAATACCTACAGAAAAAAGGGTTGGGATGCGTGAATTCCATTGAAGAAATTACAGATCAGGTTGTCATTATCAGATCACATGGAATCACAAATGAAAATTATAAAAAGCTGCAAGAAAAAAATGTAATCATTATTGATGCGACTTGTCCAATCGTTAAAAAGGCACAAAATTTTGCGAAAAAATTGACAGCGAAAGACTACCAACTGGTTATTTTGGGCGAAAAGGCTCATCCCGAAGTTGAAGCTCTTTTGAGCTATGTCGATGACAAATCTATTGTTGTTGATAATCCTAATGAGAAGCTGGAACTGGATGATATGAAAATTGCCTTGATCGCCCAAACCACTCAAAGCGAAGAAACGTTTGAATTGCTGGGCTTTAAGTTGTTAAAAATGTGTCGCGAATTGCACGTTGTAAAAACAATATGCAATGCAACAAAATTGCGGCAAGAAGAGACAAGAATGATTGCAAAAAAAGTTGATATTATGTTTATTGTTGGCGGAAAAAATAGCGCAAACACAACCCGTCTTGCAGAAATTGCCAGACAGGAAAGATGTGAATCTTTTCACATTGAAACTGCCGATGAAATTCATAATAAAATGTTTCGCTCCAATCAGAAGGTAGGAATCTGCGCCGGAGCATCAACTCCTGCTTGGATTATTAATAATGTAAAAAATAAAATAAATAAATATCTATGTGAGGATAATTTAAATGTGTAAATTAAAAATTATGTATCCTCAAATAATTCGGAGGAAAAATGGCTGTTAATGTCAATGAAAAGGAAAAATTGAACGTAAACCAAGTAAGTGAAAAGGAGGACAATAATAAGTCCAAAATTACTATTGATGAAAAACAGGATGAATCCTTGATTGAGAGCAAAAATCTCACACAAGATTCACCGGCAAAAGAAGAACCCTCTAAAAGTAAACCCGAGGATATTGCCGAGAGCTCAGAAGAATCTGATTTGGAAGCAGAACAACCCGAGTCGGATTCTGACGAAAAACCTGCTGAAGATTCTGAAAAGAAATCTGAAAGCAACAATTCTGCCCTTCAAAAAGAAATTGCAATGTATGAAAAAACAATGGAGAGCGTGAAAGTTGGTAACATAATTGATGGTAAAATCATCAAAGTAGATTCAAACGAAGTTTACGTGGATATCGGGTTTAAAGCCGAAGGTATTATCCCTCTTCATGCTTTTAGTGAAGAAGTAAAAGTTGGTGATATAATTTCCGTTTATATTGTATCCCAAGAAAACAAAGCAGGGCGACCCAGATTGTCTAAGAAAAAAGCCGATATTAAAAACACTTGGGATGAACTGGAACAATTAGAAAAAGACAACGTTTCTTTAACTGTCAAAGTTATTAAAAGGGTTAAAGGAGGTTTAATCACGGTTTATAAAGGTGTTCAGGGATTTTTGCCAGCTTCACAAGTTGCCTTAAAAATTCTTCCCAACCTTGATCATCTTATTAATAAGGAACTTGTTGTTAAAATTATTAGCCTTGAACGTTTAAAAAATAATCTTGTTTATTCCCGTAAAATCGTTTTGCAAAAGGACATTAAAAAGCAAAAGGATCAGTTGGTTGAGAAATTAGAAAAAAATTCCGAAGTTGATGGTGTGGTTAAAAACATTATGGACTATGGTGTTTTTGTCGATTTAGGTGGAATGGACGGACTTGTTCACATTTCAGACATGTCATGGGGACATATTGACCATCCTTCTGAAATGCTTTCAATAGGAGATAAGGTTAAGGTGCGAGTGTTGAATTTTGATAAAGATAAGGAAAAAATATCTCTCGGACTCAAACAATTAGTCCCTCATCCTTGGAAAAATATCGAAATAAAATATCCTGAAGGTTCCAAAATAAAAGGAAAAGTTACAAATCTTGCCAATTTTGGTGCTTTCGTTGAACTCGAAAAAGGTGTTGAAGGCTTGATTCATATATCGGAAATGTCATGGACAAAAAAAATTAGCCACCCCAAACAATTATTACAGCTTGGTAATGAAGTCGAAGCCATTATTTTAGATATTGATAAGGATGAGCATCGAATTTCTCTTGGGCTAAAACAGATTGAACCTAATCCCTGGCTAACCATTGAGATTATGCATCCTGTAGGTAGCAAAGTTACCGGAAAAATAAAAAATATTACAGAATTCGGTGCCTTTATGGAAGTTGAAGATGATATTGACGGACTTATCCACGTATCCGATCTTTCTTGGACGAGAAGAATTATGCATCCGAGAGAAACTCTAAAAGTAGGACAAGAAATTACCGCTGTTGTTCTATCTATCGATAATGTGATGCAACGTATTGCACTTGGATTGAAACAATTGGAAGATGATCCGTGGGAAATGATCGAAGATAAAATGCCATTAAACTCAGAACATATTGTGGCAGTTGACAAGATAATTAATAAAGGTGCAATTGTAATTACAAAAGATAATATTGAAGGATTTATTCCGGCATCTCATCTTGGAATTCCCGGATTGCAAGAACCAAAACTTGCCTTTAATAAGGGTGATGAATTACCTGTAAAAGTGATTGAAGTTGATCAAGGAAATCGAAGATTAATTCTTAGTGTGAAGACTTATTACTTTGGTAGAGAAGAACAGGAAATTAATGAATATGTTAGAGAACATTTGAAAAAAATTAAATCTGCTCGATCAGATCGAATTAAAAAACGCAATAAGAAAACACGGGAACAAAAACCTGAAGATACAAAAGCATAATTATAAATAAACATATTGGGAAGGATCGAACGATTCTTCCCTTTTTTTTTGCAACCAAAAGTGAGTTTAAATTCCAAGCAAACCATAGTCCTGTTTTTAAATTCATTGACAACACTTTCTATGTAAAATTTTTTTACTCAAAATAATTTGATTAAAATATTTCTTCTTAAAGGACTTAAAAAAATATGCTCGTTTTATTCATTTTTTTCACTACTCTGATTCTCTATTCTCTTTTTGAGTATCATAGACATCAACGGTATAGGAAGCAGATACCCAAAATCATTCACGTAAACGGAACAAGGGGAAAATCAAGTGTAACTCGTTTAATTGCCTCAGGTTTACGTGCTGGTGGTCTCAAAATAGTTGCAAAAACGACAGGCTCCGCTCCTCGAATTATTTTGGAAAATGGTAATGAAATACCAATTGCCAGATTTTTTGGTGCAAATATTAAAGAGCAATTAAAAATAGTTGAATTTGCCTCCAAGAGAAATATTGATGTACTTGTGCTTGAGTGTATGGCGGTAACTCCTGAATATCAGTGGATTACAGAACAAAAAATGTTACATTCCGAAGTGGGTGTGATAACTAATATTCGGCTGGATCACCTTGACTTGATGGGACCAGGTATGAAAAACGTTACTTATTCCATTTGTAATACGATTCCCACAAATTCAACAGCGTTTACCAGTGAAAAAAAATTATTTCCTGTGATGGAAAAAATTGCAAAAAAGCGAAATACAACAATTCACTATTGTAATCCCAATGAAATTGCAAACGAAGACATAGAAGATTTTCCATTTATTGAGCATAAAGAAAACGTAAGTCTGTCACTTGACGTATGTGAAAATTGTGGGATAGATAGGAAAATTGCCTTATCTGCAATGAAAAAGACGAATCCTGACATTGGAGCTACGAGAATATATAATATGAATATTAATGGCAAAATAATTTATTTTGTCCATTCATTTGCTGCCAATGACCCGGAATCAACAAAATACATTGTTGATTATATCAAAAATTTGCATCCGAATATTGACCATTTTGGATTAGTTCTGAATACTCGAGCTGATAGGATGTATCGCTCCAAACAGCTGATACAAATGCTTACAGATGTTGCTTTTGACAGGTTATTTCTAATAGGAGAAGAATCCTCATCCATCAAGTCATTTGCTTTGAGACATAAAATTGATGGAAATAAAATTGAAGAAATGGGCTGGACAAGAGGAGACGAGCTTATGAGTAAAGTAAATCAACTTGAAGATAAAACCGTTTTACTGATTGGAATAGGCAATATTGGTGGAAACGGTGGGATGATCGTTGATTATTTTAAGGAGCAGCACCGGAAAACTTTATAAATCACAATCACTACATCATAAGATTAAAAGTGGGCAAAGGAAAAAATAGCAATGAATTTTTTTCACGTTTTTTTTGTGATTAAACTTTTTTAGTATGAAGCAAATAAATTTTAGGAGTATAAAATATGTTTGAAGCCTCAATTGGATTTGGAGTTATAATTAGTTTGTTCTTTTTAGAAACGTTCGGCGCTGCTGCCGGCGGAATCGTTGTTAGTGGATATGTAGCAATGTATTTGCATCAACCGTGGACAGTTTTGGGAACATTGATGATTAGCTTCTTAGCGTATGGAATCGTCAAATTAATTGGCATATGGGTTTTTATGTATGGACGACGAAGGATGGTGATTTCTGTTCTTGCCGGTTTTATTCTTGGCTGGCTTGTTCGTTGGTATGGTTTGTTCGGATATTTACCCGGAGATTATTCTGCTCAGGTAATTGGATACATCATTCCCGGTCTTATTGCAAATTCTATGGATCGTCAAGGTATCGTGCCGACTTTAACAATAATGGGTATGGCAGCTGTAATTGTTAGGTTTATTATGGTTTTGGTTTTTTCAGGAAAGATCATTTAACAAATTGAGGTAAAATATGTTTATTCCAAGTGCAAAATCTAAATTTAGTTTGATATCATTATTGATCATTTCGTTAATGCTATTTGCATGGTCTAATAACAGCCGGGTAAAACAAAAGCAAAAATACTATAAAGAAAAATTGGCAGCAGCTGTATTAATGGAAAAGGCTGAAAAAATTTTGAAAGATTATCGAATTGAACAGGGAATCTTTATTGATGAAGTCAACGACCCGAATAAAACAGGTTTAATCGGTGAAAAATATACACAAATTACTACAGAAGAGGGCAAGTTAGAGTCTAAACTTACATCCCTGAATCCGAATTTTGCTGCTGTGATCGTTGAATTTTTCAAGAAAACAGGATTGCAACAGGGAGATGCTGTTGCAGTTAGTTACACCGGCTCATTTCCGGCTTTGAATATTGCTGTTTTGAGTGCTGCAAAAATTCTTGAACTGGACTTGGTAATTATTAGTTCACCAGGAGCTTCCATGTTCGGAGCTACTGACCCCCAATTTACCTGGCTTGATATGGAAAATTTGTTGTATCGAGAAGGAATATTTCCATACAGATCGGTTGCCTCTTCCATCGGTGGTGGAGAAGATAATGGACGAGGTTTGAGTAAACAAGGTAGAGAACTGCTTGAAAACTCTATTCATCGAAATAATATTCCCCTTATCAAGGAAGACAGCCTAATGGCAAGTGTCGAGAAGAAAATGGAGTTCTTCAATACCGAAAAAACAAAAAAGATAAAATTGTATGTGAATGTGGGGGGAGGATTATCCAGTCTGGGGAGCTCATTGAACGGAGAATTGATTGAGACAGGATATCACAAAAATATTCCGGTTAAAAATTATCATGCTAAGGGAACGATGATTCTTTTCGCCCAAAAAGGTATCCCAATAATCCATCTTGAAAATATTGCCATATTAGCGAAAGAAAATGAATTGCTTGTTGCACCGGTCCCTTTACCAAAACCTGGTGTGGGAAATGTTTTCATCGAAGACAGATATAATATTACAGTGGCAGCCATATCGTTAATGATTATGTTTATCTTGATTCTAACGGTAATATTGTTTGATCATAAACGGCAAAAATTTAGCGAAAAAGATATAATTAAAACGGAGGAAAATTTATGAACAAACTATTTTTAATGCCACTGATTTTTCTGATTTGTTTATCAACCTTTCATCCTTTAGATGCAGAAATTACACATAAATACGCAGATCTACAAGATTATGCAATTTTTAATGAAAATACGGGTAAAATATTTAAGTATAAGCTAATTTTCCCAAATAATTCCACGCAACTTCAGATAGATAATTGTGATAGTGCAAAAATTTACACAAGGCTAATCACTGATACCGATAAAAATATCGCATATACGTATAAACTGATTCTAAACAATTCCATCGAAAAAATAATTCACAAATCTGCTAATATTTCCCAAATATCAAAAGGATTATCCGGTGATAATGTAACTTCCTACAACAAATATTTGTGTTTTTTTAGTGATAGTAGCAATTCGCTACAATTTTTTAATGATTCTGATTATAAAATTTTGTTGAAGATTAAATATGAATCACTTAAAGCACTAACAGATCAATATAAATATATTTCTTTTCCAATCCGCCAGCTGGCGGATGAAGACGAGAAAATTCTTGCAATCAATGAACAAAAATACACTTATTATTCAGCAAATTCCAAATCTGTAAAATTCACTTTGATCGGTCCATTTAAATTGAAGATTGTGAGCCGGATTATCATTGATAGTGATGATATTTCCGACAAATTTCGTTACAGATTTGATGTTTATGATAATGAAAAATTGGTTGAAAAATTCATAGAACTTGCTTTCCGTTCTTCAGAAGCAATTTTAACAGATACTAAGGCACAAATACCTTCCACAGGAGATATAAATATCCTTACTTTTGAAAATGGATTACATAATATTGAAATAAAAAACCCTAATGTAAACAGAGAGGTTATTTTTAGCGTTTATCTCAATAAAGTTGTAAATTCAAAAGAGTAAAAATGAAAAAGATTTTAAGTCTCATTTGTTTCTTAATTATTCTCTTCGGTAATCTCTCTGCCGATAATTCTTCCTTAAATTTCAGGTTTACAACATCTTATGAAAGCAATATTCTGCATCTTTCCGAGAATGATATAGATCAATTTTTAGCAGATACATATTCAGCATATTCAGGACAGTATAAACTGAAGTCTGTGGATGATTTAATTTACTCATTCAGAGTAAATCTAAACTACAAAAATTATCTCGTAGGTGGACACACCCAGATCGACAAAATCACATTCGGATATGATAAATATCAAAAAAACGGATTTAATGATTTCAAATTTATTAGTTTACAGATTGACCAATACTTAAATAAATATTTTAAATGTTTTGCGAAATATTACTATTATCCAAACATATATATCAATCAATATAAGAGTGAATTAGAATCCTCTGACGAGTATCGTGAATTGGCATATTCAAAAGATAAATATGTTTCGGGAGGTAAATTAAGTATCCCTAATTTGTTCAGATTTGAATATTCATTTGAATTTGCCCAAAGCTATCATAACCAATATTTTACTTATTACAATGCCGATATTTTTAATAATTCGTTTTCGGTGGAATTTTTTCCTTTGAAAAATTTTAAGATCAAGGCAAAATATTCATACAAATTTTCACTTACAGATATTTTTGTTCAAGCAGGACAGGAAGTAATGGATGCTTCGTACAATTCGGATATTTACTTTCTTTCACTCAATTTTCCTTTGAACATGTTGGGTTTGCGAACTCGATTTATTTATTCCTGGGAATTTGAGGACAAATATTATCAATCTAATCTACCAATCGAAATTGACGAATTCCATAAAAACAGAAATGATCAAATTATTGATCATAACATTATTCTGAAATATTCGGTTTTTGAAAATATCACTCTCAGGGGACTTTACGAATTTAAACAACGAAAAACTTATTCACCCAAAGAAATCGTGAAGCGAGAAAAAAATTATACTGCTTATAGCTGGGGTTTGGGGATTAGTTTGAATTTCTAACCTTTTTAAATTTTAGTTCTTGAGGGATAAAATTTTGGGTTAAACGAATAGAATAGTTTTTATTTGCTTACGATTTTCTCAATAATAAAGATCGGTTAAGAAAATGAAAAATAATTTGATATTGAAAAAAGAAGCCAAGACTATTAATCTCGGCTTCTTTGCATTGTCCCAAACAGATTTCTCAGATTAAGGACATTAAATTGAATTATGAATTCTGTAAGATATGTACCTTATCAACTTTGACAAGTAATTTCGAGTGTGAGTTACCGTCTTTGTCTTTCCAATTGCTATTTTTCAAAGAACCCTCAATGATTACAGGATCGCCTTTTTTACATTTCTCTTCAACTTTTTCCGCTTGTCTGCCCCAAATTTCAGTCTCAACATACGTAGTTTCTTCCTGCCAATTTTTATCTTTGTCGAGATAAGAACGATTATTTGCGATTGTGATATTCGTAACAGCAGTTTTCTTCGAGCCAACATGACGGACTTCCGGGTCTCTGACAATATTACCAGCCAAACTAATTCTATTCAAGCTCGGTGCTTTCTTATTCATTGGATTACCCCCTTTCTTATTATTTGGATAATATGCATTGCATAAAAGTTCCTACTTTCGCTTATTCAAAAACGGATTTGATATTATCAACAATATAATTCTTCTGCTTTTCGTTAAGTTCACTATAAATCGGAATGGAAAGAACCTGTTTTGCAGCTTTTTCTGCTTCCGGGAAATCACCCTTTTTATAACCCAAAAATTCAAAGCATTCCTGTAAATGCAATGGTATCGGATAATAAATGGCATTCCCGATATTTGCTTCCGTTAATTTTAGTTCCAACTCATCACGTTTTTTGCTCCGCAAAGTATATTGGTTATAAATCATACGATTGTAATCTTCTACATAAGGGACGGTTAGCAAGTTCTTCAAATTTTCATTATAGAATTCTGCATTTTCTTGTCGCTTTCTATGCCAATTTTCTAATAAAGGAAATTTCTGGAGCAAAAATGCAGCTTGTAATGCATCCAATCGAAAATTGCCACCGATTATATGGTGATGATATTTCGGTTTGCTTCCATGATTACGAAGTATCCCTATTTTTTCTGCGAGAGTTTTATCATTCGTAGTAACAATTCCACCATCACCGAGACAGCCGAGATTTTTGCTTGGGAAAAAAGAAAAGCATCCGACATTACCGATAGAACCGGCTCTTTTACTTTTGTATTCGGAACCGATTGCCTGAGCAGCGTCTTCGATCACAGCAAGGTTATATTTTTTGGCTATTTCATTAATTTTATCCATTTCTGCAATCTGCCCGAAAAGATGAACAGCCAAAATTGCTTTTGTTTTATCGGTAATTTTTTCTTCAATTAAATTTGAATTAATGTTATAGGTTTTCTGATCAATATCCACAAAAACCGGTTTCGCACCAACTCTATGTATTGAACCGGCAGTTGCAAAAAAAGTAAACGGGGTTGTGATGACTTCATCATCTTCACCAATATTTAATGCTGTCAAAGAGATAATTAACGCATCAGTTCCGGAAGAAACTCCAATCGCATATTTGCATTGACAATATTCGGCAATCTTACTCTCCAACTCTTCAATTTTTGGTCCACCGATAAACCGTTTCGTTTCAAAAACATCTTCAAATGCGGCAAAAATATCCTTTTTGATTGGTTCATATTGAGCATTAAGATCCAGCATTGGAACTTTCATATAGACTCCTTTTTATCATTTCAATTTGTGTTTTTTTATTATTATTCTTCTCAGCCAGCTGGCGGATGGGAACGAGAATACTGTTGAGGGCTTGGGAACGAGAATCGCTTAATTTAAGAAAAATTTTAATGGTTAAATCCCCTTTTTTAAGTGGACTTATTAATTCGTGAAAATCAATGACCTTAGTGGACAGATTCTTTTTCACTTTTTATCCATATTATTTTTCAGCAACTGCTTTTCACTCACGTCTTTATAAACTTTTGCAGGAAAACCAATAACAATTTTTCCCTTAGGAACATCCTTTGTTACAATAGCTCCGGCAGCAACCATTCCATCTTCGTTAATAATTTTTCCCGGTAAAATCGTAGCATTTACTCCAATCCTACCGCCCTTTTTAATTGTTATGCCCTTAAAATGCTCATACCTTTCCTTGTTGCGAGCCATATAATTATCATTGCTGGTTGCTACGCAGGGAGCAACAAAACAATAGTCTTCAATCTCCGAGTAGGCTGTAATGTAAACATTGGTTTCAAACTTACACCGATTGCCTATTTTTACATAATTTTCTATTGCCACATTCCTGCCGATTATGTTCAAATCACCGATCTTCACATTCTCTCGAATTGTAGCCATATCTGCGATTAGATTTTTTTTCCCTATCGAACAACCAACATAAATGATTACATTCCCACCAATTAGACAATCGTCATCAATTTCGGTGGGGGTATATTTCTTTATTTTGAAGATACTTCTCGGAGAATATAGCGGGTTCTTTCCGATAATTGTATTATCATCAATTCTTACATTATTTCCGATTTTACTTCCAGCATGAATCACAACATTATGCCCGATCATACACCCGATTCCAATTTCTACATTTTCTTCAATGATAACATTTTTCCCGAATTCTGTATCTTTTCCAACAACTATATTTTCTGCAATATGTTTTGTCATGTTTACCTTACACGGAAAATAGAAAATAGGAGATCTGTTACGGCTCTCCTTTTTCCCCTTTCCGTTTTTCTTTTATAAATATTTTTTCAAAACATCTAA
The DNA here is from genome assembly GCA_034661015.1 of Candidatus Cloacimonadota bacterium. Lineage (NCBI taxonomy): Bacteria > Pseudomonadati > Candidatus Cloacimonadota > Candidatus Cloacimonadota bacterium. The sequence continues at coordinate 40,780 of JAYEKN010000090.1, read as the reverse complement.
TTTATCTGTTTTTTCCCAAGTAAAAGTTTCTTCATTTCTACCAAAATGACCATATGAAGCAGTTATTTCATATATTGGTCGTTTTAATTTCAAATGAGAAATTATTGCTTCCGGAGTTAAGGGAAAATGTTCACGCACAATTTCTATGATTTTTTCTTTCTTAATCTTTTCTGTTCCGAAAGTATTTACCCAAATGCTTAAAGGTTCAGCCACACCAATTGCGTAGGATAATTCAATTTCGAACCTGTCGGCAATTCCGGCAGCAACAATATTTTTGGCAATATACCTTGCGGCGTAGGCAGCACTTCTATCCACTTTGGAAGGATCTTTTCCGGAAAAGGCTCCCCCACCGTGTCTTCCCATCCCACCGTAAGTATCAACAATTATTTTTCTACCTGTGAGACCTGCATCTGCTTGCGGTCCACCAATGATAAATTCACCTGTAGGATTTACATGAACAATCGTTTCATCGTCCATCATTTCTTTGCAAATTGGTTTAATTACATGTCGCACTATTTCATCTTTGATTTTCTTCACACCTTTGAGATGCTGGGTGGAAACAACGACCGTATGAATTCGTTTGGGTTTTCCATTTTCATATTCCACAGTTGCTTGAGATTTTCCATCTGGTCCTAAAAATGGTAGTATTCCGTTTTTCCTAACTTCTGCAAGTCGTTTAGTCAAATGGTGTGCCACCATAATCGGCATTGGCATCAATTCTGTTGTTTCTCGACAGGCATATCCAAACATCATACCCTGGTCACCCGCACCTTGCTCTTTGTGAAGTCCTTCACCCCTTGAAACACCAATACTAATATTCGGTGATTGGGGAACAAGACTTGATAAAACCCCACAATTTCCATAATCAATTCCATAATCCGTATTTGTATAACCAATTTTCTTTAAGGTTCTTCTTACAATGTCGTCCACAGAGACGAAACCTTCTGTAGTGATCTCACCGAAAACCCAAATAGTTCCGTTTTTTGCGGCTGATTCAACCGCCACACGAGATTCTGAATCCTGCCTTAAGCAATCATCTAATACTGCATCACTTATCTGATCACATACTTTATCGGGATGACCTTCAGTTACAGATTCTGAAGTAAATAATTGTTTTTGTATATTCATTATATTTCTCCGTTCAGTTTTTTTCTTGTTTTTAATATCGGTAATGATCCGGTTTATAAGGTCCCTGTACGGGATAGCCAATATATTCAGATTGTTCTGGGGTCATCTTTGTCAATTTCACTCCAATTTTTTCTAAATGCAATCGGGCAACTTCTTCATCAAGATATTTTGAAAGACGATAAACATCTATTTCATAATCATTTTCCCATAGATCGATTTGGGCGAGAACTTGATTTGTGAAAGAATTACTCATCACAAATGATGGGTGTCCGGTAGCACAACCGAGATTTACTAACCGTCCATCAGCGAGAAGAAATATTGAATGACCATCCGGAAAAGTATATTTATCCACTTGCGGTTTGATGTTTTCTGCCTTTATACCGGAATATTTTTTCAATTGTGCAACCTGTATTTCATTGTCAAAATGACCAATATTGCATACAATTGCCTGATCATTCATCTTTGATATGTGTTCAGCCGTAATTACATGCAGATTTCCGGTAGTTGTAACATAGATATTTCCTTCAGGAAGAGCGTCTTCGATGGTAGAAACCTCAAAACCTTCCATAGCAGCTTGCAACGCACAAATCGGATCTATTTCCGTAACGATAACACGAGCTCCATAACTTTTCATGGAATGGGCGCATCCCTTGCCAACATCTCCGTAACCAAGCACAACTACAACCTTTCCGGCAATCATTACATCAGTGGCTCGCTTTATTCCATCTGCCAAAGATTCTCGGCAACCATAGAGATTGTCAAATTTCGATTTTGTTACCGAATCGTTAACATTCATGGCAGGGGCTAAAAGGTTATTGTCTCTTTTCCTTTGATAGAGGCGATGAACACCTGTAGTGGTTTCTTCAGAAATCCCTTTCAAAATCTTAGCGGCTTCATGCCATTTGGTTGGATTCTTCTCATAAATTTCCCTCAATTTATCCAGCAAAGCTCTCTCATCATCGCCTTCCACTTCTTTGTTTAATATTTCCGGATTTTCCTCTGCATAATACCCACGATGAAGCATGAGAGTTGCATCACCTCCGTCATCAACGATTAAATTTGGACCTGTTCCGTCTGGGAAGGTCAATGCATTATTCGTGCACCACCAGTATTCGTCCTGAGTTTCACCTTTCCATGCAAAAACAGGTATGCCCATTTCTGCAATTGCAGCAGCAGCGTGATCTTGAGTTGAATAGATATTGCAGCTTGCCCAACGAACGTCAGCTCCCAATTCAACTAAGGTTTTTATCAGAACCGCCGTTTGAATTGTCATATGCAAAGAACCGGTAATTTTGACTCCTTGAAGTGGTTTGCTTTTTGAAAACTTCTTTCGGATTGCCATTAATCCGGGCATCTCTTTTTCGGCAATATCAATTTCTTTCCTGCCAAACTCTGCTAAGGAAATGTCTTTTACCTTATAATCATTCATTTTCATTTGTACTCCAATTTTATATTATATTTTGTTTGTTGCTTTCCATCCGCCAGCGGGCGGATTGAGTTACGTAATTATCCAACAGAACGAAATTCCAACATTTAAAGTCAAGTAAATTACAAATCAAAATATCTCGATTGAGAGTGTTGGAAAATTAAAGCACAGGTTGAAAATTCTGGAACTAATTGATCTGCGAAATTCATGCTCACATTTATTCGATTTGCACCGAGCAGTTTTAACACATGTCTTTGTACGGAAAGATTTGGGCAGCACTTATACCCAAAGCTATAACGTGCACCTTGATAATTCTTGGGGGAATCCAATTCTTTTTTACCATTTACCAATTTTTCAATTTTGAGTTCCCTCCTGATTTGTAAATGAATCAATCCGGCATACGCTTCAGTAAGAGCAGAACAATAACCGTTCCAAAGAAAATAATCCTGATATTTTCCATCCATCTGTAATTTATTCGCAAAACCCACAACTTCTGCACCTAAGGTAACCAACTGAAACGCACAAGTGTCTCTAACTCCCTCAATTTGTTTGCGGAAAAAGTCAGTAACAGCTTGGTAAGGAATTTTTTTATCCCTTTCCCTCTTTTTGGTGGAGTGATTTCAAGGGAAAAAAATGGTTTAGATGATTCTTTTATATACTCGGTTATTTGCATAATGCCCCTTATTTTAGATAATCAGTAACCAACATATGCAATCACAAAATTAATTTATAATAAAAAAACTAAAAAAATAAGTTCCCCTAATCCAATCCATCAAATCATTGCCCAATACTGTTTGTATGGTTTTTTTTATTCTAATCAACAAAAAATTCTACTCATATTGAGTGACCTTCTCGGCAAAAAAGATTAATTCAATTAGATAATTAAATATACACTATTTGTAAGTAGTACAAGAATTCTTTTTTTCTGCTGTAATTTTTTTTCGAATTCTGTGTCCGCGTCGAAGATCTACATTATTTCCGCCATCAGGGTCACCACTAAGAGGATTAATACTATTAGTAAATTCACTTTCAAAATTATTTTGGTAATTAGACGGAGTTTGTAAATTTATTGTAAATGAATGAAAAAGATTGGTAATGAATGAAGACTGTTGGGCATAAACAGTGGGATTATTTATGTCTTCACAAAAGCCTAAACTGGTTAATAGCAGTGCAAGAGAAAGAATAAAAACTATTTTATTTAGCATCTTTATCTCCTTTTTAAATTTTGCTATAAATTAAATTAAGCAATTTAATTGTCAAGCATTAACGAGATTATTTATTAATTTACCATATAAAGTTGCAAAAAAAAAGACCTAAAATAAAAAGCACTGGCAGAGGGGAGGCCACCAGTGCTGAGGAGGTCTTTTATGCGGTGTTTCAACCGCTTTAGGGGGGAAAATATTGTAACTACAATTTAATCTAAGTAAAAATTATGTCAACATATTTCTACATTTTTTAGTTTTTTTCTGCTTCTTCCACATATTCAAGAATTGAAATAGGGGCAGCATCACCACGACGATGTCCAATCTTTATAACTCGAGTATATCCACCGTTCCTGTTTTTATATTTGGGGGCAATATCATCAAATAATTTTTTTACAAGATCACGGTTGGTTAATATTTTAAAAGCTTGTCTGCGAGAATGGATTGAATCATTTTTCCCGACAGTAATCAATCTGTCAGATATCTTTTGTACTTCTTTAGCTCTTCTATGAGTTGTCTCAATTCTATTGTGTATAATAAGTTGCGCAGCCATATTATAAAGCATAGATTTTCTGTGTGCTTTGCGTTTTCCAAAAGTGGTTGTTCCATTTTTACGGTGTTTCATTATTTTCCTCAATCTCTTCAATTCTTTTTAATTTCTCATCAATTTCCTTTACATCCATTCCAAGTTTCAAACCATATCGCTTTAGAACCTTTTTCACTTCTGCTAATGATTTCTTTCCGAAATTTCGCAAACGTAATGTGTTTGTTTCTGAGAGTGCTACAAGTTCTTTGACATTGTCAATTTTTGCAGCGGCAAGACAGTTTCTGCATCTCACACTCAATTCGAGTTCTGCTACATCCATTTTCATCAATTTTTGTAGATTTCGCAACTCGGGATCGACTTTTTCCCGCTTTATATATTTAGGTTCTTCCTTAAACTGCATAATCGAATCAAACGAATCCTTTAGAAGCTTTGCAGCCAAATTCAGAGACTCCTCTGGTGAAATGCTTCCGTCGGTAGTAATCTCTAAAATGATTTTATCATAATTTATTTTCTTGTCAACACGTTCTTTGCCGACGTGATAATTAACTTTTCGTATGGGTGAATATATTGAATCAATTGCAATAACACCAACAGGTTTTTCTTCATCAATGATATGCTCGTTTTCTCTTTTATACCCAATTCCATTTCCAACCCATAGAGTAATATTCAATGCAACTTTTTCAGTTAATTCTAGAAGATAGTGATCTTTATTAACTATAGTTACATTTTGCGGAGCTGAAATATCTTTTGCCGTAACTTTTTTGGGACCTTTAATGTTTAACTCTAACACTTGTTCCTTATTTGAATCAATTACGAGAATGAGATTTTTTAAATTTAGAATTAGTTCGATATAGTCTTCTCTAGCTCCTGGAATGGCGATATATTGATGGTGTAATCCGTCTATATGGACAAATTTAACTGCACCACCTTGTATTGATGATAAGAGTGTTCTTCTAAGAGAATTTCCAATTGTAGTACCAAAGCCAGGTTCAAAGGGACCTATTTCGAATTTTCCATAAGTATCCGAAAAAGTTTTTTTATCCTTTTTTCTGTATTGTGGTAACTGAATAGGTTCAATATTTGCCATAAAATCTCCTGAGATTATTTTGAATAGAATTCAACAATAAGTCTGGTATCGATATCCTGTGGAAGCTGTTCCTTATCTGGAAAACTTTTCACAGAGCCTATAAAATTTTCATGATTGACTTCCAACCAGTTGAATTGTTCCAATTTGTTATAGGAGTCCATACCTTCCCGTATAATAGGTATTTGTCTGCTTCGATTTCGAATTTGAATTTCCTGACCTGGTTTAACCCAGAAAGAGGGGATATCAACTTTCTTTCCGTCAACTAAAATATGACCATGATTAACAAGTTGTCTCGCAGAATTTCTGGATGGAGCAAAACCCATTCTGTAAACAACATTATCAAGACGTATTTCCAAAAGTTTCAGCAAGTTTTCGCCACTAACACCTTTCATTTTTTCTGCTTTTTCAAATGTATTTTTAAATTGTTTCTCAAAAAGCCCATACATTCTTTTTGTTTTTTGTTTTTCTCGCAAGTGAACTGCATAATCGCTTTGTCTGCTTCGGAATTTTTTGTTTTTTTCTCCGGGAGGAGAACTATTTCGTTGCAAACTACATTTATCAGAATAGCATCTTGAACCTTTTAAGAAAAGTTTAGTACCCTCTCTTCTACATAATTTACATTTTGCATCTGTATATCTACCCATTATAATTCCTTTATATTCTTCTTCGTTTTGGCGGCCTACAACCGTTATGTGGGATTGGGGTAATGTCTTTTATTGAAAGAATCTCCAAACCATTTGATTCAAGGGCTCGAATTGATGAATCTCTTCCGGCACCAGGACCTTTAATTTCCACATGCACCTTTCTTAATCCTTGATTTACTACTTCTCTTGCTACTTCTGTTGAAGAAAGTTGAGCAGCATAAGATGTACTTTTTCTACTACCCTTATTTCCAATTTTGCCACCACTTGACCAGGCAAGAACATTTCCACCCATATCAGTTATCGTTATAATGGTGTTATTAAAAGTTGCTTTGATATGAGCAACACCATCATTAAAAGTTAGCTTAACTTTTTTTTTCCGAACTTTTGCTTTTTTAATAGCCATCAAATTCTCCTATTGAGGTTTGCTATTCGCATTTTTGAATTATTTCTTTATTCTTCCAAGTCTGGGACCTTTTAGAGTTCGAGCATTAGCATGTGTTTTTTGTCCACGACACGGTAATCCAATTCTATGTCTCAAACCTCTATAGCAACCAATTTCTTTGAGTCGGTTCAAATTCATTTTATTTTCTTTTCGCAAATCACCTTCAATTGTATAGTTGTCTGTAATAATTTCTCTTAATTCTTTAACTTCCTGATTTGAAAGATCTTTTGCACGGATATTTTCGTCAATTCCTGCTATAACCAAAATTTTTTTTGATAAAGTTCTTCCTATACCAAAAATATAGGTCAATGCGATTTCAATTCTTTTATTATTTGGTAAATCTACACCAGCAATTCTAGCCAATTTCTTCCTCCTTATATATGAAAAGTTAATCCACTCAACGGTGAATATTTAACCTTGTCTCTGTTTATGTTTCGGATTTTTACAAATAACATATATTGTACCTTTACGTTTAACGATTTTACAATCTTTACAACGTTTCTTAACTGATGATAATACTTTCATTTATACCTCTTTTTTCTATTTATAACGATAAACAATTCTACCTTTTGTAAGGTCATAGGGTGATAATTCCATTTTCACTTTATCACCGACTAAAATGCGAATATAATTCATTCTCATTTTGCCTGAGATATGTGCTAAAATTACGTGCCCATTTTCTAATTTAACCTTAAATTTTGTTCCAGGCAAAGTTTCTTCAACAATTCCATCAACCTCAATAACGCTACTTTTTCCCACTATTTCTTCTCCAATTGATTATACTTAACTTTACCGTTACTGAACTTAGTTAATATTTCCGGTTTATTTTCGGTAATCAATATCGTGTTTTCAAAATGAGCAGCATTGGAATTGTCAGCTGTTAAATAGACCCATTCATGCTCAATAATTTTTGAAGTACCAATACTAAACATCGGCTCAATTGCAATAGTCATTCCTTTTTTTAGGCGTGGTCCTTTATTTTTTTTGCCAGAATTAAAAACTATTGGATCTTCGTGAAGTTCTCTACCTACACCGTGTCCCGTAAGATTCTCTGCAACAAACAGATTATTTTCTTTAGCAGTTTGTTCAATAATAGCTGAAATATCACCAATTCTATTTCCAACAACACATTTTTCAATTGCTCGCTCTAAAGCCAATTGAGTAACATCCATCAATTTTTTATTCTCTGCACTTATTTCTCCTACGGCAAAGGTTCTGGCACCATCACCACAAAAACCGTTTTTGCGTGTGCCAACATCAATGCTAATAATGTCACCATCTTTGAGGATTTTTTCTGAAGAAGAATAACCATGTACGATCTCATTATTCAGAGATGCACAAATATTATAGGGATATGGCTTAAGCCCATCAACTGAAAAACCATTGAATTCTGCTGTTGCTTTATTTTCAGAAATAATTTCACCAGCACGTGCATTGAGATCTTTTGTAGAAATTCCAGGTTTTATCATTTGCCCTAATTGAAAGAGAACCTCTCCAACAATCCGATTTGACTCGCGCATAAACTCAATTTCTCGTTCGTTTTTAATCGAAATCATTTAGGATAATTCCTTTATAATTAACTTTGAAACTTCAGTAGATTCTTGGTTTCCATCCACTATTCTCAAAATTGCTCTTTCGTCAAACAGATCAAGCATAGGTCGGGCAAAACTATGATAAACACTAAGCCTATTTTTTATCGTCTCAATTTTGTCATCATCGCGAATTTCAAGTTCGGTTCCACAATTATCGCAAATATATGTTCCATTCTCCAATTTGGGTGGTTTAACTGCCAAACTGAAAATTTTATTGCATTTTGGACAATAACGCCTACTTGATAATCGCTTAACTGCATCCGCATCAGAAATATTAACAAGAATAGAAGTAACTAAATCCGCATTTTTTACATATTCTAAATTCAGAAAATTCTTTGCTTGTGATAAATTTCGAGGAAAACCGTCAAAAATCGCTCCATTAGCGCAGTCATCTTCATTAACACGAGATTCTATAAGGTTAAATATAATATCGTCAGGAACTAATTCACCTTTGTGCATATAGTTTTGAGCTTCTTTGCCAATTTTAGTTCCTTGCTTGATTGAATCCCTAAGTATGTCTCCTGTTGAGAGATGTGGTACACCAAATTCTTTATGAAGCATTTCAGATTGAGTGCCTTTTCCAGCACCTGGAGGACCAAGCAGAACTACAATTAAGCGAGAAAATTTCTTCACCTTCTACCTCGAAGTTTTCCCTTCTTCATAAATCCATCGTAATGTCTCATAACTAATTGAGATTCAATTTGTTTCAAAGTATCAAGGGCAACGCCAACAATAATTATCAATCCTGTTCCGCCAAAATAGAAGGGCATTTTTGCATATTTTATCAAAAATGTGGGCATAACCGCAATAATGGCAAAGAATATTGCTCCTGGTAAAGTAATTCTGGTTATAACGCTATTGATATAATCAGCAGTTTTTTTGCCGGGTTTTCTTCCGGGAATGAAACCACCATATTTTTTCATGTTGTTGGCAATTTCAACCGGATTCAAAACAATAGCTGTGTAAAAATATGCGAAGAAAATAATCATCAGCATATACAAAACAGTATAGAGGAAAGCACCTGGTGATAGCCATGCAGAGATAGTGTTCATAAAATCACTTTGTGGAAAAAATGTTGTAATTGTTTTCGGGAACATAAGCACAGCTTGGGCAAAAATAATTGGAATAACTCCGGCAGAATTCACTTTTAATGGTATGTGAGTACTTTGCCCACCGTAAATTTTTCTACCAATAACCCGTTTTGCATATTGAACTGGAATTTTCCGATTTGCCTCTGTTACAAGAATCACCGCAGCCGTAACGAAAATCATCAAAACAATAACAAAGATTGCGAGTATCAAACTCATAGTTCCATTAATAATCATATTTCCCATATTAATGAATCCGCCAGGATACCTTGCAATAATTCCAACAAAAATTATCAAGGAGATACCGTTTCCGATACCCTTATCATTAATTTGCTCCCCCAACCACATTACAAAAATTGTACCTGTTACGAATGTTAATATTGTAACAAGCTTGAAAATCAAACCCGGATGGGAAACAATAAGTACACCTGAAGAAGTTGTAATACTTTCCAGAAAAAAAGTAATACCTAAAGCATTGAAAATTCCGATTACAACAGTGCCGTATCTTGTGTATTGAGTAATTTTTTTCTGCCCTTCGGCACCTTGCTTTTTCAATTTTTCAAAATAAGGAATAATTCCACCGAGTAATTGCATCACGATCGAAGCGGTAATATACGGCATTATACCAAGTGCGAAAATCGTTGCTTTACTAAGATTTCCGCCTACGAATAAATCAAGCATGCCAAAAAGCGTATTACCTCTTGAAGTAAAAAATTCACCAAGAGCTTGAGCGTTGATACCTGGAGCGGGGATATGTCCTCCCAAACGATAAACTATCAAAATGCCTAAAGTAAAAAGAACTTTTTTCTTAAGATCCGGTACTTTAAAAACATTTACCAATGACTTCATCACTATAGAACCTCTGCTTTCCCACCATTCTTTTCAATTATTGCTATTGCAGATTTGGTAAATTTATTTGCTTTAATAATTTTTCTCTCATTAAATTGGTTTTCTTTATTTCCAAGAATTTTAACCGGTAATTTTTTGGTTTTACAGGTCTTAATGAGCCCAAATTTTTCCATTATATCAATGTCTATGATTTCTTCTTCCACCTGAGCAAGTTTGTTTAAAGATACAATTCTAAACTCTTTTTTAAAAATATTTGTAAATCCTTTTCTTGGGATTCTTCGATGAATAGGCATTTGCCCACCTTCAAACCAGACAGGAATACTACCACCACTACGTGATTTTTGTCCATTCATTCCACGCCCGGAAGTTTTCCCAATTCCAGATCCGTCACCTTTTCCAAATCTTTTTTTTGTTTTTTTTGAATTCTTAGGAACTCTTAATTCATTCAACTTCATTTTCAAAACCAAACCTTTCTTCTGCACTTTGTGCCGGAGGGAGATCCGCCCCAATAATTTGGGGACAAAATTTATCAATTATGCCATTAATTCGGCTATAGTTTTTCCGCGTAATTTAGCAAGTTCTTCATGTGAACGCAGAGATTTAAGTGCCTTTTCAGTTGCTTTAACAATGTTATGTTTTGTATTTGACCCGAAAGATTTTGTAAGCACGTTTTCTACCCCTGCACCTTCCATCATTGCACGCACAGGACCACCTGCAATAATTCCAGTTCCTGGAGCAGCCGGCTTTATCATAACTTTACTTCCGCCAAATTTCGTCTTAACTTCATGAGGAATTGTACCGTTTCTCATTGGAAAAGTGAAAGCATCTTTTTTTGCTCTATCTTTAGCTTTATTTATTGCCGACACAATTTGATTTGCTTTTCCCATACCAAAACCTACTTTTCCCTTTTTATTGCCAACAACCATAGTTGCTGTAAAGCGAAAATTTTTCCCACCTTTTACAACTTTTGCTACACGTCTGGTAGAGACAACTTGTTCAAAAACGTATTCGTCTTCGGGTTTATTATTAAATTTTTTCCGCATTTTAATCATTTCTCCTATAGTTTCAAGCCGCTTTTTCTGGCACCATCAGCTAACGCTTTCACTCTACCGTGATATTTAAATCCATTACGATCGAAGCTTACAGCATTAACATTCATTTTTTTACATTTTTCAGCAAGAATTTTACCGACTAAAAATGCCTTTTCAACCGGTTTCATCTTATCTTTTTTCAACTCTTCAAATTGGGATTGTAACGTGGACGCAGAAACGAGAGTTGTATTATGGACATCATCAATAACTTGAGCATAAATATGCTTTATGCTTCTATATACAGAAACACGTGGCATTTCCGGCGTTCCGGATATCTTTTTCCGTATTGTAATTTTTCTTCTTTGTCTTAATAATTTATTTTTATTTACTCTTTTATTCAACATAAAATATTCCTTTCATTCTTCCAATCAGATTGAGAACAGAATTATCCTGCATCGGTACCACCAGCGACTTTACCAGGTTTTTTCTTCACACGTTCATCAGAATAACGAATTCCCTTACACTTATTAAAAGCTCCGGGAGGTCGAACTGCACGAATAGAAGCCGTTACATTTCCCAACAGCTCTTTATCACAAGAATACAAATCTATAATTGCTTGCAATTCAGGAATATCGCTGGCAGCTGCTCGACTTATTTTTTCAGTTTGTACTTCAACGGTTTTTGGCATTTCAACATACACATCGTGCGAAAATCCGAGAGATAAAATCAACCATTTGCCTTGTATGGCTACTTTATAGCCGGTGCCAACGACAAATAATTTCTTCATATAACCTTCAGAAACTCCAACAATCATATTGTCGATCAAGACACGATTTAATCCATGCAAGCTGCGATTTTCTTTTTCGTCATTTTTTCTGGTTACGATAATTTCTTTATCAATTATTTCTGCAGTTATTCCCTTACTAACTGTTAAACTCAAATTACCCTTCGGACCTTTTACTGCAATATTCTGTTTATCAATTTTTACATTCACTAGTTCAGGTATCTTGATTGGTTGTTTCCCTATTCTGGACATATTATTACCTCAACTTACCATATTTTGCATAAATATTCCCCGCCGACATGTTGTTGACGGGCATGAGCATCTGTTAAAATTCCTTTATTAGTAGAAATTATGGCAATGCCGATATGATTCAAGACAATCGGAATATTGGTTGAATTAACATAAATTCTTTTTCCGGGTTTACTGACTCTTTTCACATCTCGAATAAAGGATTCACCATTTTCCAAATATCGAAAATAAATTTTAATTTGTTCAAATTTTCTTTTTTTATCAACCGTTGGTTCTAATATTTCAAAATTCTCAATATATTTTTCATCTTTTAATATCCGCATGATTTCTTTTCGAACATTAGACGAATCAATAATGATGTCTTTCTTTTTTCTGGTTACACCATTTTTAACCATACAAAGCAAATTTGCTATCGGATCAGTAATAGGCATTATTCCTCCATCTACCAGCTTGCTTTCTTTACACCAGGAATTTTTCCCTGACGAGCAAGCTTTCTAAAACATAATCTACAAATCCCAAAATCTCGCATATATGCTCTCGTTCTGCCACATATTCGGCATCTGCTATATTCACGGACCTTAAATTTTTGTTCCTTTTTATTTTTAACTACCCAAGATTTTTTTGCCATAAATTATCCTTACTATTTCTTTTTAAAAGGCATTCCGAGTGATTTTAAAAGCACATAGCCTTCTTCGTCATTATTTGCAGTAGTAACAAAAGTTATATTTAAACCTCTAACTTTATCAACCTTATCATATTCAATTTCCGGAAAAACTGTCTGATCTTTAAATCCTAAAGTGAAATTTCCGTACCCATCAAAACCCTTAGGTGAAATACCTTCAAAGTCACGTAATCGAGGAATAACTATACTAAAAAGTTTATCAACAAAGTTATACATTATTTCACTTCGCAGAGTTGTTTTCGTTCCAATTGGATCACCTTCTCGGATTTTAAAATTCGAGATAGACCGTCTTGCTTTTGTTATCAGTGAATGTTGGCCGGTGAGTAATTCTAACTGTTTGCGAGCATTTTCTACAGCACTCCGATTCACCACAGCTTCACCAACTCCCATATTCACAGAAACTTTAATGAGTTTAGGAACTTGCATAATATTTTTAAACTCAAGTTTTTGTTGAATTTCTTTTTTCAAAACATTTTGATATTTTTCTTTTAATCTATTCATTATACCTCATCAAACCATATCTTCACATTTCACACAATATCTGATTCTGCTTTTGTCTTCAAGGATTTTTATTCTTGTTTTTGAAACTTCGCCACATTTAGGGCAAATAAATCTCACATTTGATACATCTATTGGTGCTTCAATCTCAAAAATACCACCCGCTTGATTTTGTTGAGTGGGTCTTTGGTGTTTTTTTGCAAAATTAACTTTTTCAACGATAATTTTATTCGTGCTGGGAATGGCTTTTAAAACTTCACCAATCACACCGTTATAAACACCTGTGATGACTTTAACTTTATCACCTTTTTTGATTCGCATGTTTTCTCCTATACCACTTCAGGTGCAAGTGAGAGAATTTTCATAAAATTATTATCTCTTAATTCACGGGCTACCGGTCCAAAAATACGTGTTCCAATTGGCTCTAAAACCTCATTAATTAACACAATCGCATTATCTCCAAAGCGGACATAAGTTCCATCCTCGCGTCTAATTGCTTTTCTTGTTCTGACGATAACACCCTCATGGACAGTTCCTGCACGAATTTCTGAATTAGGAGTAGCAGATTTAACTGATATTTTGATTATGTCACCGACATAAGCATATCTTCTTTTCGAGCCACCGAGGACCTTAATACACTGGACAATCTTTGCGCCAGAATTGTCTGCTACCTTCAATCTCGTTTCTTGCTGTATCATTTCAACTCCCTACTCGACAATCATTCTGTTTGTAATTTCTGTCAATTTCCACTGTTTCGTTTTACTAATAGGTCTGCATTCTTCAATAATGACAGTGTCTCCGAAGTGTGATTCATTTTCTTCATCATGGACTTTGTATTTTTTGTGTTTGCGAATGTATTTGCCGTACAAAGGGTGCTTAAATTTTCTTTCAACTTCAACAACAATGGTCTTATCCATTTTATCACTTGTAACAACACCTATTCTGGTTGATTTTTTTTTTGTTCTTGCTTCTATTTTATTCATATTTATCCTAATTAAATTTTGCCGTAGAATTAACTGTTCGGCTGATCGCCAATAGTTTTGATTTGAAGCTCTTTTTCTCTAATAATTGTTTTAACTCGAGCAATATTCTTTTTGATTTTACTCAATTGAGATGTATTTTCAAGACGGTTCATCAGTTTTTGAAAGCGAAGATTAAAATATTGCTCTCTCAAATCATCTTCTTCCAAAACTAATTCATTCATATTCATTTCTCTAATTTCATCTGTTTTCATGGTAACCTCAAATCATATACCTTGTAATAAATTTTGTTGCTACAGGAAGTTTATGACTTGCAATACGAAGGGCTTTTTTTGCCACTTCTTCGTCCAAGCCTCCCAGCTCAAACAAGACTCTACCGGGTTTTACAACTGCTACCCAATATTCTGGGGCACCCTTGCCTTTACCCATTCTGGTTTCTGCAGGTTTGACAGTACAAGGTTTGTCCGGAAAAATTTTTATCCATACTTTTCCGCTATCTTTCAGTTGATGAGCAAGAGAAATACGGGTTGCTTCTATTTGTCGAGACTTTATCCATCCAGTCTCTGTAGAAATTATTCCATATTCACCGAAAGTTAACTTATTTCCTCGGTAAGCTTTTCCACGTCTTCTTCCGCGTTGCTGCTTTCTATGTTTGACTTTTGTTGGCATTAACATAATTTCACCTTTATTCTACTATCGTAATTCGATCCAGATAAACATAAGTTATCTAAGTTTATCTTTGAATTTGCATTAATTCACCGTTGCAGACCCAAATTTTAATTCCGATGATTCCGTATTTTGTTTTGGCTTCAACTAATGCATAATCAATATTTGCTCTAAGGGTTTGGAGTGGGTTTTGTCCCTGATGATATTCTTCAGTGCGAGCGATCTCTGCACCATTCAATCTGCCACTAATTTTAATTTTGATACCTTCAGCACCAGATTCTATGGCGCGAAACATAGATCTTTTCATTGCTCTTCTATATGATATTCTACCTTCGAGTTGACGAGCAATATCCTGACCAATCAATTCAGCGTCAATTTGTGGTCTTTTTATCTCACGAACATCAATTATCAATTTATTATAATCGTCTTGAGAATTCATTTTAAGAAGAGTGAGTATTTCTTGTTTCAATTTTTCAATTTCCGAACCTTTTCTCCCAATGACTATTCCCGGTCTTGCGGTGCGGATGATAATTTTCAATTTATCCGTTTTTCGTTTAATCTCAACTTTGGAAACCATAGCGCCGAAAAATCGTCTCATAATATATTTCGTAATTTCCATATCTTCAAAAAATTTATCTATATACTCTTTTCGGGAATCGGCAAACCAAACAGAATCCCAATTTTTGTTAAAACCAATCCTAAAACCGGTTGGATGTGTTTTATGACCCATTTTTGGCTCCTTCCTCTTTATTCAGATTTAGATCAGAAACCGATATCATTATATGATGAGTTCTTTTTCTGATCAAATCAGCCATCCCCCGAGCTCTGGGACGAGTGCGTTTCATAGTGCGTCCTTCATCTATGAAAATTTTATTTATATACAAATCATTTAGCTGCAATTTGGATTCCTTAACTTGCATGTTAGCAATTGCAGCATTCAAAACTTTTAAGACTGTTTTAGCGGAATGCTTTTTGGAAAAATGAAGAATACTTTTTGCTTCTTCGATTTTTTTATTTCGAATCAGGTCGGCAACAAGACGCACTTTAGTTGCAGAACCTTTTTGATCTTTAACTTTTGCGATGGCTTCCATAATAACCTACACTACTCCCTTTTTCCTTTTATGTCCACGAAAAATTCTCGTTGGAGAAAATTCTCCCAGCTTATGACCAACCATATCTTCAACGATATAAACAGGAACAAATTTTTTTCCATTATGAACAGCAATAGTGTGCCCGATAAAATCCGGTAACACAACTGAGCGTCTGGACCAAGTTTTAATGACTTTTTTTGATTTTTTTTTGTTTAACTTCTCAATTTTTTGCATGAGATAATCGTCAACAAATGGTCCTTTTTTTAATGATCTAGGCATAACTATGATCCTCCGAATTCAATAAAAACATTACTTTTTCTTTCTCTTTTTTGCTTTAATGATATAACTATTTGAATACTTTTTACTTTTTCTGGTTCTATAACCTTTTGCGGGTTGTCCCCAAGGTGATATCGGATGACGTCCACCGGAACTTTTTCCTTCGCCACCACCCATAGGATGGTCAACCGGATTCATAGCAACACCTCTGGTGTGAGGACGTTTTCCGAGCCAACGATTTCTTCCGGCTTTTCCAAGACAATATCTGTTATTATCAATATTGCCAATCTGTCCGATAGTGGCATAACATTCCTTCCGTATTTTTTGAATCGAACCGGAAGGCATTTTAATATGAACATAATTTCCATCTTTGGCAACAATCTGAGCAGCAGTGCCGGCACTTCGAGCTATTTGCCCACCTTTTCCGGGTGTAAATTCTACATTATTCACAAGTGAGCCTATGGGGATTTTTTCTACAGGTGTAGAATTTCCTGATTTTATCTCAACTGCTTCATCAGCTACAATTTTATCACCCACATGTATTTGGTTTGGAGCAACAATATATCGTTTTTCACCATCAACATAAAATAGGAGAGCGATATAAGCCGAACGGTTTGGATCATATTCAACAGAATGGACGAGAGCGGGTATGCCCTTTTTATCGTATCTTTTAAAATCAATCTTTCTATAAATTTTTTTATGCCCGCCACCACGAGATCGAATTGTAATACGACCTTGGCTATTTCTACCTGATCCTCTCCTCTTTTTCTCTAAAAGAGATTTCTCCGATTTTGAAGCCGTAATGAACTCAAAATCGTCGCTGGTATAAAACCTTTGACCTGGTGTATTGGGTTTATGTTTCTTAATTGCCATAAATTAACTCCGTAATTAAATAGGTGCTAAAAACTCAAAGTTCACGAATTCCTGTCAATAATATCAGAAATAAAATGAGTAATAAATTTATGCCGCAAAAACAGAGAAAAATTAAAGAAATCTTTTTAAATATTTCATCTTATTTTTATCTGTATAAGAAGTGGCTAAATGTTACTAAACTTCAAATTCTTTAATTGATTCACCTCTTTCAAGATAGACAGCTGCCTTTTTCCAAGCTGGTCTTCTGCCAGTATGTCTGCCTAATGTTTTGGGTTTTCCCTTATAATACATTGTATTAATTTTCCTTACTTTCACTTCAAAAATTTCTTGAATTGCATTTTTGATTTCAATTTTATTAGCAGTTCTATCCACCTTAAAAATATAGCAATTATTATCTTCCTTAAGATGTGTGCTTTTTTCAGTAAACATTGTTTCGAGAATGATTTTTCGTGGATGCTTATTCATGGAATGTCTCCTCCATCATTTTAAGAGCATTTTCAGTAATTATAATATCACTTGAATTTAAAATCAGATATGGGTGAACATCCTGAGCACGACTTGTTTGAAAATTTTTTAAATTACCAAAAGATTTTCTTACGATTGAGGAATTATCCGGCATTAAAAGAAGGCACTTTCTGAAACCAATGTCCATTTTTTTTATAATTTCATTTGCCTGTTTTGTAGATGCTTTTTCAAAATCAAAATCTTCTACAATGAAGATATGTTCATTTTTGCTACTCAATGCAGAACGAAGTGCCAATCTTTTTTTCTTTTTGGGTATTTTTTTTGTCCAATTCTTTGGCTTATGGGCAAAAGCGACTCCACCGCCGACGCGAGTTGGGCTACCGGCATCACCAGCACGGGCTCTACCCGTACCTTTCTGACGATATAATTTTCTACCGGAGCATTTCACATCCGAGCGACTCTTGGTAGATTTTGTTCCCTGCCTTTGATTTCTATGATACATAGTAACTACTTCGTGCAAAACCGCTTCATTGACTTCTGCATCAAAAAGATTTTCGGGCAATTTGATCTCTTCGATCTTCTCACCTATTTTTGAATATTTTATAGCTTCCATAATGAGACCTTAATTTACTTTTTTTTAATTGTAAGCAGAGTGTTCCTATGTCCGGGAACAGCACCTTTTACTAAGAGAATATTCTTTTCTTTATCAATTCTAATGATTTGAAGATTCTGAACAGTAACTTTTGCATTACCCATATGTCCTGGCATTTTTTTTCCTTTAAAAATTCTTGCAGGGGTGGCGCACTGTCCTACCGAACCTGTTCCACGAAATGATTCATGCGTACCATGTGTCGCAATTTTTCCATGAAAACCATGCCTTTTTATCACACCGGCAAACCCACGACCTTTTGATGTACCGGTTACATTTACATTTTCATTTTCTTTGAAGATATTCACATCAATTTCAGAACCAATGTCATAGGCATTCAATTCTTCATCACTAAGTCTAAATTCTTTTAAATATTTATAATATTTTAATCCATTTTTCTTAAATTGTCCGATTTGCGGTTTCTTGATACGTTTTTCTTTAGTTTCACTAAAACCCATCTGAATAGCAGAATATCCCTCATTCTCAACATTCCTTTTTTGGGTAACAACACAAGGTCCAGCCTGAATTACAGTAACATTGATAGATTTTCCGTTTTCAGAGAAAACTCTCGTCATTCCAATTTTTTTTCCGATCAATCCTAACATTTTAACTCCTTTTATACCTGAGGTAGATTCACCTTAGGTGGACAAAATAAATTCAAATTTATGCCTTTATCTCAATATGAACACCAGCAGGGATATTAAGATTTTTGATAGCATCAGTTGTTTTGGGGGTTACATTTTCAATATCAACCAACCGTTTATATGTTCTCATTTCAAACTGCTCCCGCGACTTGCTATCCACATGCGGGGAACGAAGAACAGTATAAATTTTTTTTCTGGTTGGAAGTGGGATAGGACCAATAATTTTTGCACCTGTCCCTTTGGTGTTACGAATAATTTCAACTACAGATTTGTCCAGAAGGAAATGGTCATACGCTTTTAATTTAATTCTAATTTTGTTCATTTTCGCCTCGTATTATTAATATCCTCGCATTTTTTCAATAATTCCCTTTGAAATATTTTCAGGAATTTCCTCATATCTATAGAATTCCATAGAATAAGAAGCTCTTCCCTGCGAAACAGATCGCAGGTTTGTGGAGTACCCAAAAGTTTCTTTCAAAGGCACATAACCGTGTATAATTTTTATTGACTCTTTTTCTTTCACGTTCGTTACTCTTCCGCGTCTACTATTTAAATCATTAATAACTTTCCCAAGATAAGCATCGGGAGTTATTATATTTATTTCCATGATAGGTTCTAATAAAACTGTTTTTGCTTTTCTGAGTGCATTTACAAAAGCAATAGAACCGGCGATTTTAAAAGCAACTTCTGATGAATCTACTTCGCTATAGGAGCCACCGGTCAAGGTAACTTTTATGTCCTGCACTTCATTGCCTGTTAGCAATCCACCTGCTGCTGTTTCCCTTATACCTGCCACGACAGCCGGGATAAACTGCTTGGGGATTTCTTCTTCAGAAGTATTATTTGTAAACCATGTTTTTTGAGCAGCACTTTCTCTGTCAACTTTATGGTGTTCAACTTTGATTTCTGCTTCTGCAAACTGCCCATGACTTCCGATTTTTCTTGTAAGAATTCCTTTTGCGGTAACTTCTCCGGAAATGGTTTCTTTAAAATTCACTCGCGGTTTTCCCACATTTACATTAACCTTAAAATCTGATAGAAGCCTGTTTACCAAAATTTCAAGATGGAGTTCTCCCATTCCTGATATCAAAGTTTGACCGGTCTCTTTATCCTCTTTCAACTGATAGGTCGGATCATCTTCCAATAATCGCGGAAGTATTTCCTTCAGATTATCTTCATCCTCTTTTGTTCGTGATTCTATTGCAATTGACATGACAGGTTCGGCAAACTTTATCGTCTCAAGTAGATAAGGATGGTTTTTATCAGTAATGCTATTCCCGGATGTTGTATTATCAAGTCCAACAACTGCGGAAATTTCACCAGCAGAAATATGATCCACATTCACAGATTTATTTGCATGCATTTTGAGAATTCTTGTAACTCTTTCTTTCTTATCGTTATTTACATTCAAGACGTATTCACCCTTATTCAATCTTCCCGAATATGCACGAATAAAGGTTAATTTGCCAACATAAGAATCAATCTGAGTTTTGAAAGCAAGAGCGGAAAAGGATTTTGTTCCCCAAGGTGTGATTTCTACAACATCATCCGAGCCCGGTTTATGAGCTTTAATCGGGGGAACATCATTTGGAGATGGAAGATAATCAACTATAGCATCAAGTAACATCTGGAGTGCTTTATTTTTTAAAGCGGAACCACAAAGTACCGGAACAAATTTACAACTAAGAGTTGCTTTTCTTATAGCAGCTCGTATTTCTTCGGGAAATATTTTTTCTTCTTCGACAAATTTTTGGAAAATATTTTCATCGTAATCAGCAAGTTTTTCTATTAGTGCCAAGCGAAGCATTCCGGCATTTTTTAGTGCCAATTGATTCAATTCTAATAATTTCTCAGTTTCTTCCCAGTTTTTTGTAATAAATTTTATTCCCAGTTGCTCTTCATTAAAAAGGTAAGATTTTTGCTCAACGAGATCAATTACACCTACAAATTTTTCATCTAAGAAAATCGGAAATTGGATTAGAAATGAATTCGGTTGTAATTTTGATTTTATTGTTTCAACCGCATATTCGATATCTGCACCGACTCTATCAAGTTTATTCACAAAAGCTATTCGGGGAATATTGTATTTATCCGCTTGATGCCAGACGGTTTCGGACTGGGGCTCTACCCCGGCAACACCACAAAAAATCACAACAGCGCCATCTAAAACCCGCAAACTTCTTTCAACTTCCACCGTAAAATCAACATGACCGGGTGTGTCTATGACATTAATTCTGTTATTCTTCCAGAAGCAAGTTGTAGCAGCAGAGGTTATGGTAATACCACGTTCCTTTTCCTGATCCATCCAGTCCATAGTAGCGGTGCCTTCATGAACTTCACCGATCTGGTGAAGTATCCCCGTGTAATACAGAATTCTTTCTGTTACAGTAGTTTTACCGGCATCAATATGAGCAATGAAACCGATGTTTCTGATCTTTTTAAGGGAATAATCCATTTTTTAATTTTTTAATTTTTCGCCACAACCGTGAAATTAAACAGATAAAAGCATTTCACCGGGCGGGCAAAATTACACAAAAATAAAAAAAATATTTTTTTATATATCGCGGTTGCATATTCTTTCCCGGGTGCTCTTGAGTGGTTTCGTGCCTTATATTATTCATCCTAAATACTTAGAATCTAAAATGGGCAAATGCTTTATTTGCTTCTGCCATTCTCCAAACTTCTTTTCGTTTATCAATAGATGCACCTTGATTTTTATATGCATCCATTAGTTCACCCGCCAATTGGTTTTCAATACGTCGTTCATTTCTTTTTCGTGCATACTTTACAATCCAACGAAAAGCCAAAGTTTGTTGCCTTCCAGGTCTAACTTGAAGTGGGACTTGATAATTTGCACCACCGACACGGCGAGTTTTAACCTCAATTTTTGGTTTAACATTTTCTATAGCTTGTTTAAATACTTCCAAAGGGTCTTCATTAAGTTTATCCTTTATAATATCTAATGCCATATAGAATTTTCTTTCTGCAAGACTCTTTTTCCCAGCCAACATCAAGCGATTAATAAATTGAGTTACAATAATTTCGCGATAAATCGGATCAGGGCTAACTTCTCGTTTCTGAGCTTTTTTTCTTCTAGACATATATCCTCACAATTGATTACAATCCTTTTGTTTTCTTCGTTCCATATTTTGAACGACTTTGTTTACGGTCATCAACGCCCATGGCATCCAGTGTACCTCGAATAAGATGGTATCTCACACCGGGAAGATCTTTTACACGACCTCCACGAACAAGAACAAGAGAGTGTTCTTGAAGATTATGTCCCTCACCGGGAATATAACACGTAACCTCTTTTCCGTTTGAAAGTCTTACGCGAGCAACTTTTCTTAAAGCAGAATTTGGTTTTTTGGGAGTAGTAGTATAGACACGTGTGCAGACACCTCGTTTTTGCGGACATCCGTCAAGAGCCTTATTTTTTTTTGCTTTGGTAAATTTTTTTCTACCATTTCGTACAAGTTGTGATATTGTAGGCAATTTAGCCTCCTACAAGGGGATATCTCCCCTCGTTTTGTTATTTGTGTTTTGTTTTTTTGAACAATAATTCGTTAACGGTTTTTTTCATGCTAATTTTATCTTCTAATGTGCTTTTTACCAGATTTCGATATTTTGGAGTTCCGGTACCAGCTGGAATTATATGACCAATGATCACGCTTTCCTTTAATCCTTCAAGCGTATCCACTTTTCCGGCGATTGCTGCTTGTGTAAGTACTTTGGTCGTATTTTGGAACGAGGCTGCTGAAATAAAACTTTCCGTATTTAGGGCAGATTTTGTAATACCCATAAGCAGCTGTGTAAAAGTGGCAACTTCACCACCATCTTCTTCGACATTAATATTCACCCTTTTCACTTCAAATTTATCCACGATTTCACCTTCGAGGAAATACGTATCACCCGGGTTAATTATTTTTACTTTTTGGAGCATCTGGCGGATAATCAATCGAATATGTTTATCATTGATATCAACACCCTGTTTTCTGTAAACTTCCAGAATTTCATTTGTAATAAACTCTTGTGTTTCAACTATACCACGAGCTTCCAGCAAATCGTGAGGATCTATCGAACCATCAGAGAGAGGATCACCACTTCTTATCTTATCATTTTCATGAACGATAATTCTTCTGCCGTAGGGAACAGTATATTTTTCTTCAATTCCACTGTCTTCAGCCACGACTGTCATTCTTCTGCCAAAACGAGTTAATTTACCGATATGAACAGTACCCTCAATTTCCGAAATAATAGCTTTTTCTTTTGGAGAGCGAGCTTCAAATAATTCTACAACACGTGGAAGACCACCAGTAATATCTTTCGCTTTAATTGTTACCCTAGTTGTCTTACCCAAGATATCACCTTTGAATACCACGGATTTATCTTCAACTTCTAAACTTAATCCTTCCGTTAAGGGATAACTAATATGTTCACCTTCATCAGTTATGATGACTAATTCAGCTTGTTTTTTTGGTTCAAGTGATTGAATAATATTAATTTCAGATTTACCAGTTGTTTCGTTGAATTCAGTTTCATAAGTAGAATTCTCCACAAAATTTTTAAATTTTACAGTTCCGTCTTTTGTAGCAATAAGAGGATGGTTATATGTGTCCCAACTGCACAGCAAAGTATCTTTAACAACTTTTTCATTCTCAGAAACAAAGATAGTTGCACCATATTCCACCACGTAGGAAGCAATTTCTTTATTATCGGATGGATCTAGGATCCCAATTTTACCTTTATTACTTATACATATTTTATTTTTGTCTCTATTTTCAACAAAATCAATTCGATCAAATTTGATAATTCCGTCATTTTCGGCATTCACTTCTGCCTGTTCCACCAAAGTACTTGCGGCACCACCGATATGGAATGTGCGTAATGTAAGTTGTGTGCCCGGTTCACCAATACTCTGGGCGGCAATAACTCCAACCGGATCACCGATTACTACCGGTTTGTTGGTAGCGAGATTTCTCCCATAACATTTTACACAAATTCCTTTGGAAGCCTCACAAGTAAGGACAGAACGTATTTTTACAGATTGAATTCCATGCTTCTGAATAATATTCGCTTTTTCATCTGAAATTGTTTCACCAGCTTGAGCAATAATTTTATTACTTACCGGATCCACCACGTCTTCTGCAGATGTACGCCCTCTAATTCTATCACTTAATGGTTCTATAACACGATTTCCCTCTTTTAAAGCTTTCATCATAACACCATCCATAGTGCCACAATCTTCTTGAGAAACAACCATTGACTGAGCGACATCCACCAAACGTCTGGTAAGATATCCGGCATCAGCAGTTTTGAGAGCAGTATCAGCCAAACCTTTTCTGGCACCATGCGTAGAGATAAAGTATTCAAGAACTGTTAATCCATCCTTGAAACTCGACTTAATTGGATTTTCAATTATTTCACCAATTCCGCCTGTAATTTTTCTCTGAGGTTTTTCCATTAGTCCACGCATCGCACCAAGTTGCTTAATTTGGTCTCGTCCACCACGAGCACCGGAATTAGCCATAATCCAGATGGGATTGAATCCATTTTGATCTTTTTCAAGTTTCTCCATCATATAATCTGTAACTTCATCTGTAGCTGCTTTCCATTTATCAATCAAACGATCATATCGTTCACCTGCGGTAATAATACCGGTTTCCCAATCATTTTGAATTTCCCTGACTTCTTTCTCGGTTTCATTCAGAATTTTTTCCTTTTCCTCAGGAACAACAATATCACTCATACTAAAAGTTACACTGGATTTACTAGCATAACGGAATCCGATTTCTTTCAAATCATCGAGAAATTGAACAGTTCGATAATTTGTACAATTTTGAAAAACTTCAGCCGATAATTGATTTATCTTACCTTTGTCAAAAACATAATTTTTAAATTCCAATTCATCAGGAATAATTTCATTAAGGATAACTCTACCCACAGTAGTTACTATATTCTTTTTTGATTTTGGTTCTCTAAAATAAATCCAGTTGTGAAAGTCAAGAACTTTTTCCTCAATTTTATGATTTGTTTGTGTTCCAGCGGAATACTTTTGACAGATAGCATCTTTTGAATATTCAAAAGCCATAATCACTTCTTCTGCAGAAGCAAAATGGGACAATTTCTTAATAGACACACCCTTGGGTTTTAGAGACTTGGCAATTGTTAAGAAATTGAATCCCAAGACGATATCTTGACTTGCTTTTAGAACCGGAGCACCATTTGCCGGTGAAAGAATATTCTGTCCTGGGGTCATCAATATTCTTG
Organism: Candidatus Cloacimonadota bacterium; assembly: GCA_034661015.1. NCBI lineage: Bacteria > Pseudomonadati > Candidatus Cloacimonadota > Candidatus Cloacimonadota bacterium. The sequence continues at coordinate 15,617 of JAYEKN010000090.1, read as the reverse complement.
CTTCCATCTGTGCTTCACCTGAAAGTGGAATATGTACAGCCATCTGGTCACCGTCAAAATCAGCATTAAACGGGAAGCAAAGAAGGGGATGAAGTTGAATTGCCTTTTCTTCGGTGAGAACAGGATAGAATGCTTGCATACTTAATCTGTGCAATGTTGGAGCACGATTCAAGATTACGGGATAATCTTTAATCACTTCTTCTAAGATTTTCCATACTTCAGGTTTCTTTTGCTCAATGAAATGTTTTGCCTGTTTTGTGTTTTTTACACCCTCCAGCTTTTCAATTTTTTCAATTATAAAAGGTTTGAAAAGTTCCAGAGCCATTTTTTTTGGTAATCCACATTGGTTCAATTTCAAATCAGGACCTATAACAATAACGGATCTACCCGAATAATCCACACGTTTACCAAGAAGATTTTGGCGGAAGCGTCCCTGCTTTCCTTTAAGTTGATCTGTTAGTGATTTGAGAACGCGTTTTCCTCTTCCCTTAACAGGTCTGGATTTCCTACTATTGTCAAAAAGAGCATCAACAGCTTCTTGCAAAATTCTTTTCTCGTTTCTCAAGATTACTTCCGGAGCATTTCCTTCGAGGAGTGATCTTAAACGGTTATTTCGTGTAATTACTCGTCTATAGAGATCATTGAAATCGGCAGTTGCAAAACTTCCACCTTCAAGATAAACCAAAGGTCGTAAGTCTGGTGGCATAACAGGAAGGACTTCCATTATCATCCACTCCGGTTTATTGCCGGAGCTAATCAACGAATCAATGATTTTTAATTTTTTTATAAGTTTCTGCTTTTTGGTTTTTGTTTCAAATTTAATTGCTATCCTCAATTTATCTATCTCATCGTCTAAATCAAGTTTCGAAAGCAACTCTCTAATCGGCGCCGCACCCATTCCCGCTTTGAAACCTACGGGATATCGCTCGATTGTTTCTAAATATGAATCCTCATCAATAACTTCACCGGTTTCATAATCGGAAGCGCCGGATTCGAGAACAACATACGATTCATAATAAAGAACTCTTTCCAGTTCTTTTTTGCTCAAGCCAAGAAGGTGTTGCAAAGGGCTCGGAATTGACTTCACAAACCAGATGTGAGCAATAGGTACAGCCAATTCTATATGACCCATTCGGGATCTGCGAACTTTTGAACTTGTAACCTCAACCCCACACCGATCGCAAATCAAACCCTTGAATCTATACTTCTTATATTTTCCGCAAGAACACTCATAATCCTTTTCAGGTCCGAATATTTTTTCACAAAACAGACCGTCTCTTTCGGGTTTAAGGGTTCTATAGTTTATGGTTTCCGGTCTGGTTACTTCACCGAAAGACCAGTCGCGAATTTTTTCGGGAGAGGCAATTTTGATGCGTACTGCATCATAACTTTTTATTTTTACGTCTCGTTTTAACTCTCTAATCATTTATTTTCCTCCTAAGGAGGATCTCCGCTAGTGGCGGCTAATCCTTCATCCGCAAATTGCGGGGGAGATTATCCTTGAATATCATCAATATTTTCCGAAATCAACTCGACATTAAGCCCCAAACTTTTAAGTTCGGAAACTAACACGTTAAACGATTCCGGGATTCCTGGTTTAGGCAATTCTTTGCCTTTTGTTATGGCTTCGTAAGTTTTGTTTCTACCTATAACGTCATCCGATTTAACCGTAAGCATTTCCTGCAGAAGACGTGAGGCACCATAAGCTTCAAGAGCCCAGACTTCCATTTCTCCTAATCTTTGTCCGCCATGTTGTGCTTTACCACCGAGTGGTTGTTGGGTTACAAGCGAATAAGGACCTGTGGATCTTCCATACATTTTATCAACAACAAGGTGGTTCAATTTCAACATATAGATGATACCAACTGTTACTCTATTGTGAAATGCTTCTCCGGTTTTTCCATCGTAGAGTACCGTTTTTCCATCACCATCATATCCGGCTTTTTCTAATTCCTTAGTGATTTCATCAATAGTAGCACCATCAAAGACAGGTGTTTCAGCCTTATATCCCAGAGCCTGAGCAGCCCAACCAAGATGTGTTTCCAAAATCTGCCCAATATTCATTCGAGATGGAACACCCATTGGATTTAGAATAATATCCACAGTTGTACCGTCTTCCATAAATGGCATATCTTCAATTGGAGCTATTTTTGCTATAACTCCTTTATTTCCATGTCTTCCAGCCATTTTATCACCAACTTCAATCTGACGTTTTTTTGCGATGAATATTTTCACCATTTGCAAAATACCCGATTGAAGTTCGTCACCATACTTTACTCTATCACATTTTTTCTTATATTCATTTTCATTATCATCTAACAAGCGCTTAACTTGGAAAATAATGCCAGAATAAATTTTATCCTGTTTTGATTCATCCTGAATTAACTGCTGTTCGAGATTCAATTTGCTAAAGCTAATCTTGTTGATATTTTTTTCTGTAATTTTCTTGTTAGGCGGTAGATAAAACCTGCCGGTTTTCTTTTCCATAAGTCTATTAGATTTTTCGCCGAGAATTGACTTTGTTAATCGTTTCTTCAAAAAATCATAGATCTTACGATTTTCATTTTGAAATACTACTTTCAATTGTTTCAATTGTTCTTTTTTCTCTTCTTCGTTTTCTTCGGTACCATCTTTCCTTGCGAATATTTTCACATCCACAACAACACCTTCCATCCCTGGTTTTGCTTTTAAGGATGAGTTGGAAAAATCTCCAGCTCGTTCACCGAAAAGAGCTCTCATCAACTTTTCTTCAGGAGAAAGGTCAATCCCTGATGATTTTGGAGTAATTTTACCAACGAGAATATCACCGGCTTTTATCCTTGAACCAACTTTCACAATCCCATCTTCATCAAGATTTCGCAGTGCTACTTTGGGAACATTCGGTATATCACTCGTTAATTCTTCATCGCCTTCGCGTGTAGTTCGAACTAAAACTTCGAGCTCATCAATATAAATTGAAGTAAGTTCATCATCTCGAGCTACTTGTTCATTGATAATAATCGCATCTTCATAATTATAACCATACCAAGGCATAAATGCGACTCGCATATTTCTTCCGAGAGCAAGCTCACCATCTTTAATTGCAGGTCCATCTGATATTAATTCATCTTTTTTTACTTTCTGTCCAATTTCTACTTCCGGATGTTGATTAATGCAAGTATCCTGATTTGTTCTTTCAAATTTCTTAAAGTGTATTTCCGCTTCATTGTCTAAACTGAGAACACCATCTTCTTCTTCCCTTTTCAGAACAATTTTATTTGAGGTAACCGATTTCACAACCGCATCAAAAGGAGATTTTACAGCCAGTTCAGAGTCTCGAGCAATTATTTTTTCGATCCCTGTAGCAACGATTGCCGCCTGTGGATTAATAAGGGGAACTCCCTGCCTTTGCATATTGGAACCCATTAAAGCACGATTTGCATCATCATGCTCAAGAAATGGAATTAACGCTGTGGACATACTCACAATTTGCTGTTTGGAGGCATCAACATAATCAACTTCTTCTTTGGGAACTTTTATAAAGTCTCCACTCAGAAGGCACTGTAAGGATTTATCCTTGATATTTCCATGAGCATCAACGCGAATACCAGCCTGCGCTATCTTCTTCCCTTCTTCCGAAATAGAATCCAAATAAACAACTTCCTGAGTCAATTTTCCCTCTTTTATCTTGATATATGGGGTAACTAAAAATCCATATTCATCAAGTTTTGCGTATAAAGAAGGGGATGTGAGGAGTCCGATATTTGGTCCTTCCGGAGTTTCGATAGGACAAATTCTACCGTAATGGGAATAATGAACATCACGCACTTCAAAGCCAGCGCGTTCACGTTTCAACCCACCTGGACCCAATGCACTCAATCTTCTCATATGAGTGATTGCAGCAAGCGGATTCGCTTGTTCCATAAATTGTGAAAGTTCACCAGTCAGGAAAAAAGAATGAACAACGCCCATCAGTGCATTCGTATTAATTAATTTTACAATGCGAATATCAGTCGGATTGCTCAAAGTCATTCTTTCACGAGCGATTCTAACAATTCGAGCAAGTCCGATAGAGAATTGATTTGCAACCAAATCTCCCACGCCACTTACATTTCTGTTTGCGAGATGATCAATATCGTCGGTGGAACTTTCACCCTTAACAAGAGAGATGATTTCTTTTGAGATAGCCACAAAATCTTCTTTTGTCATAATTTGCGTATTAATATCAATGTCAATACCCAAACGTCTATTTAATTTAAATCTACCGATTTTCCCGAGGCTATATCTTTTCTTGTTGAAATAAATTCGATTTATTAGTTCTTCAGCGACTTCTTTGGTTGGTTCTTCTCCCGGTCGAATCAAGTTATAAATAAATTTCAGAGCTTCTTCTTGATTACTGCTTGTGTCTTTGGAGAGGGTTGACTCTATAATTCTTTGGGAAACTTCGCAATCACTGTGAATTACGGTAACTTTTTTATATCCAGCAGCGGTTAATTTATCAACAAGTGCGTTGGTTAGAATATTTCCACCTTCGGCAATAATTTCTCCGCTTTCTTCATCAATTATATCACGGAAAATGATTCTATCTTCATTACCGGCAAGGGGATTTTTTCTGCCTTTTGACTGATCGGAAGAATCCGCTTCAGATTCTACCGGCGGTACAAAAATATCAATTTCCTCGGTTTTGTAGAAAATCGAGCGAATAGTGTCATTGTCGGAAATCCCCAAGCATCGGAATAATGTGGTTACTGGAATTTTGTGTTTTCTGTCTATCAAAGCATAAATTATATCCTTTGTGTCGGTTTTAAATTGAAACCACGAACCGTGTACAGGAATTACTTTTGCCGTGAATAACCTTTTCCCACTTCCATGGGTTTTACCGGTGAAAACAATACCGGGTGATCTGTGAAGTTGGTTGATAATTACCTTCTCCTCACCATTGATAATAAATGTGCCTTTATCTGTAATGACTGGAATTTCTCCAAGAAACATTTCCTGCTCAATAACATTTTTTACTCGTTTTGGTTCATCCTGAGCAGTTTTTTCAAAGACTGTAAGTCGAAATTTAACTTTTAAGGGTGCTTGATAAGTTAAATTTCTATCATTACATTCATCAGCATCATATTTTTCAGTAAGTAAAGAATAATTTATATATTCAAGCCGATATTGTCCACGTGGGTCTTCAATAGGAAAGTGATGTCTGAATACCTTTTCTAATCCAACATCCTCATCTCTTTTTTGAGGATGGATATCTTTCTGAAGGAATTTAGCATAAGAATTTTTCTGCATTGATAACAGATTTGGGATTTCAATCTTCGGGAGTTTAAAACCGTGTAAATTTTTCCTTAATTTTGAAAAGCTCTTTCTTTGTTCCAAGCTTTCTCCTTATATAAATTATTTCGTTCCGAACGTATCGGAACGAAATAATTATAGAACAGGCTTTCGCCTAGTAATAGAATTCAACATATAATTTATTACTACTTAATCTCGACTTCACCACCTTGGGCTTCAATTTGCTTTTTGACAGATTCGGCTTCATCTTTGGGAACACCTTCAACGATTGGGCTAGGTGCATCATCTACTAATGCTTTTGATTCTTTAAGACCAAGTTTTGTGATTTGTCTTACAACCTTGATAACTTGAATTTTCTTAGCACCGAATGATTTCAGAATTACATCGAATTCTGTTTTTTCTTCTTCTTTTTCTACGGCTGCGGCAGCTGGAGCTGCAACTGCTACTGAAGCTGAGGCGCTTACACCAAACACTTCTTCAAGGGTTTTTACGAGCTCGGCTAATTCCATCACGTTTAACTCTTTTACAAGTTCAACGATTTTATCCTTCTTATTAGTTTCGGACATTAATCCTCCTATAAGGTTTCAGAATAATTTTTTCTAATTTAATTCTAATTATTGTTAACATTTCTTTGTATTTCGGTTAGGATTTATTTTATATAATATGTATATTTTTAAATTTTGATTTTAATGAAATTATGCTTCTTTTTTATCTTTAATTGCGTTTAATGCTAATACAAACTTTTGTAAAATACCATTCAGACATACAACAAATCCGCTAATCGGCGCATTGAAACCACCCACGACTCTTGCCAAAAGTTCTTCTTTTGACGGCAAGTCCACGATTTGATTCAGTTTATCAGGATTCATAACTATTTTATCAACAATGCCTATCTTAAAATCCAGAATACTTTTTTCTTCGGGAAGTTTCTTTTTAAAATTTGCGAGAATTCTGATTGGAGCAGCTTCATCTTCTTTGGATAACGCTATTGAAGTCGGACCAACAAGATAAGAATCTAATCCACCTATTTCAAGGTTACTCAGAGCCCTTTTTAGTAATGTGTTTTTACAAATGAAATAATCTACATTACTTTCTCTAAATTGTCCTCTTAAAGCAGTATCCTCTTCTACTGTAATTCCCTTATAATCCACAAGAAGCAACGATTTTGCACCTTGTATTCGCTTTGTCAGTATATCAACTTTTTCTATTTTTTGGGGATTAATTTGTCTTTCTGCCATAAATCCTACTTTGCTTTTAGTTCTTTAATATAAGCAGGAGAATCAATTCGAATTCCCGGGCTCATGGTTGAACAAATAGTCATTTTTTTTATATATTTACCTTTTGATGCTGCCGGTTTATCGTGCAAGATAGCAGCCATAGCTGCACCAATATTTTCAATTAATTTATCATTGTCAAAAGAAATTTTTCCAACGGGGAGATGAATATTTGCATGCTTATCTACTCGATATTCGACTTTACCTGCTTTTGCTTCTGTTACTGCTTTTTCAACTTCCAAAGTAACTGTTCCTGTTTTGGGATTTGGCATTAATTTCCTCGGCCCAAGTACACGACCGAGTTTACCGACAAATCTCATCATGTTCGGGGTTGCAATTGCCACATCAAAATTTGTCCAACCGCCATTAATTTTCTCGGCAAGATCTTCCATCCCAACGAAATCAGCACCTGCTTCTTTTGCTTCATCCGCTTTGTCACCTTTTGCAAAAACCAGAACTGTTACATCTCTACCGGTTCCGTTCGGAAGAACAACTGTTCCGCGAATCATCTCATTTGCTTTTTTGGGATTTACTCCCATAACCAGATGTAATTCAACCGTTTCGTCAAATTTTTTATGCGGAATTTTTTTCAAAAGCTCAAGCGATTCCGATATTGAATATAATTCTAATGTATCAAACTCTTCTTGTGCTTGTATGTATTTTTTTCCCTTTTTCATAATATCACTCTCGTATTTTTAGCCCTTTTTTTGAATAGTTATACCCATGCTTCTAGCAGTCCCGGCAATCATTCTTTTTGCTGCTTCCATATCAGACGCATTAAGGTCTTTCATTTTAATCTTAGCAATTTTTTCCAGCTGCTCTTCCGTGACAGAACCAACCTTTTCCGTATGAGAAGTAGGAGATCCTTTTGCAAGTCCAACTTCTTTTTTTAAAAGGATAGCTGCCGGGGGAGTTTTCACAATAAATTTAAACGATCTATCTTTATAAATTGTTACTTCAGCAGGGATTATCAAGCCTTGATCTTTTTTTGTAATATCGTTAAATTGTTTACAAAAACCTGGAATATTTACACCATATTGACCTAATGCAGGACCAACTGGAGGGGCTGGGGTTGCTTGCCCAGCTTTTAATTGCAATTTAACTTTACCTAAAATTTGTTTTGCCATAATTATTTATCCTTCAATCAAGTAATTCAACCTGATTATAATTCACTTCAACTGGTGTAATGCGACCGAAAACGGTTACATTAACTACAAGTTTCTGCTTGTCAGAATTAATTTTTCCAATTGAACCCTCAAAATCTTTGAAAGGTCCTTCAATAATTTTCATACGACTTCCGACAATAAAATTTATTTCACTAATAGTTTCACCGTCATCCTGTTTGATACCAAGTATCCTATTCTTTTCTTTATCTGATATGGGGATTGGGGTTTGTCCGCTTCCCATAAATTTCATCGCTTTCGGTATTGACATGACCAATCTTTTTGTTTCAGGTGTCATCACCATTTCGATCATGATATAGCTGGGGAATATTTTTTTTTCTTTAACAATCCTTTTCCCATTCCGAACGATAAAAGTTTTATGAGATGAAATATGAATATCACCAAAGTATTCTGCCAGATCACTTTCTGTAAGTAATTTTTCCAAGGCTAACTTAATTTGGTTCTCCCGATTTACATAAGTTTGGAGAACATACCACTTTTTTTCCATTATTTAAATAATACAAACCCTAGAATTTGCGTGAAGATATTATCTACCAGCCAGATAAAAACACCAAATAAGACAGAAAAACTGAGCACAACGTAGGTACCTTCTTTTAGGTCAACCATACTAGGCCAGGCGACATGACGTAATTCTTGTTTTACTTCTTTAAAAAATTTTATAGTCTTTTTAAACATAGTTTCATCCAATATCAGAAAATAATGGCAGGCCCGGCAGGAATTGAACCCGCACTCTTCGGTTTTGGAGACCGCTGCTTTGCCAATTAAGCTACGAGCCTACGCAGGAATTATCTTGTTTCCTTATGCTCGGTATGTTTTTTACAAACCGGACAATATTTTTTAAATACAACTCTCTTAGGATGCGTTTGACGATTTTTTTTTGTCGTATAATTACGTGATTTGCATTCGGTACACTCTAATTTTATATATACTCGCATTCTTCAAGCCCTATTCAATAATTTCAGTTACGACACCGGCTCCAACAGTACGTCCACCTTCACGAATAGCGAAACGTAATCCTGATTCCATGGCAATATACTTAATAAGTTCGATTTCCATTGTGATGTTATCACCTGGCATTACCATATCAACGCCTTCAGGTAAATTAAGAGTTCCTGTTACATCTGTTGTTCTGAAATACAACTGTGGTCTATAACCATTGAAGAAAGGTTTATGTCTTCCACCTTCATCTTTTGTAAGAATGTAGGTTTCACCTTTAAATTTCTTATGAGGGGTTATGCTACCAGGAGCGGCAATAACCATTCCACGTTCTACTTCATCTTTTGCGATACCACGTAAAAGCAATCCCGCATTATCACCGGCTTCACCTCTGTCCAAAATTTTTCTGAACATTTCAACACCGGTAACAACTGTTGATTTTGTTTCACGAATACCAACTCGTTCGACTTTGTCTCCAGTTTTAATAACGCCACGTTCGATTCGACCTGTAACTACTGTTCCGCGTCCGGGAATGCTGAAAACGTCTTCGATTGGCATTAAGAATGGTTTATCCGTTTCTCTTTCCGGAGTTGGGATATAGTCATCAAGAGCTTGTATCAATTCATAAACAGGTTTAATCTTTTCGGGATCTTCCGAATCGTTAAGCATCTCAAGAGCACTGCCCATAATAACAGGAGCATCATCTCCATCGAATTTATATTCATTTAGCAAGTCACGAACTTCCAATTCTACAAGTTCAATCAATTCAGGATCATCCACTAAGTCAACTTTGTTTAAAAAAACAACGACTTTAGGGACATTAACCTGTTTTGCCAAAAGAATATGTTCTCTTGTTTGAGGCATAACACCATCGGCTGCACTAACAACCAAGATGGCGCCATCCATTTGGGCTGCACCGGTGATCATATTTTTGATATAATCAGCATGTCCGGGACAATCCACATGCGCATAATGCCGATTATCACTTTCATATTCGACATGTGCTGTTGCGATAGTAATACCGCGTTCTTTTTCTTCGGGGGCATTATCAATATGATCGAAATCAATAAACTCTGCCTGTCCTTTTGCTGCTAAGATTTTGGTCATAGCTGCTGTTAATGTGGTTTTTCCGTGATCAATGTGACCAATTGTTCCAACATTAACGTGTGGTTTGTTTCTAACGTATTTTTCTTTAGCCATACATCCTCCCAAAATGATGATAGATATGGAGCTCATGACCGGGATTGAACCGGTGACCTCTTCCTTACCAAGGAAGTGCTCTACCACTGAGCTACATGAGCATGGAGCGGGAAACGGGGTTCGAACCCGCGACCCTTAGCTTGGAAGGCTAATGCTCTAGCCAGCTGAGCTATTCCCGCAAATTAAATGAAATGGTGGGGAGAGAAGGATTCGAACCTCCGAAGGCGTCGCCGGCAGATTTACAGTCTGCTCCCTTTGACCGCTAGGGTATCTCCCCATAAGGCGATAATTTTAATTGTCGCTTGCTATGGGTTTCCATTTTACACGATTTTCTAACACTTATGGAGCCACCAGAGGGAGTCGAACCCACGGCCAGAGGTTTACAAAACCCCTGCTCTACCACTGAGCTATGGTGGCGTAATTGATTTTTGAATTCTTTCTATTTGGAGAACACAAAATGCTCACTGGTGCTTTTTTGTGTCAAACTTTTCACATTTTTTTTTTGCATTTTCCTCTTAAAGCCGATTTTAAAAGATTTTCAGAAATTTTATTCCCGTAATAAATTGAAATTACTTAGTGTCTGTCCGTAAAGTAG
>JAYEKN010000090.1:0-5057 GCA_034661015.1 Candidatus Cloacimonadota bacterium | reverse complement strand
TTTACGGACAGACTCTAAGTAATAACTCTCCATTCCGTTCCAAACTTTCCATCCCGTAATTCAACATTTAAATTTTTCAATTCATCTCGGATTTTGTCCGCTAAATCCCAATCCCCTTTTTTACGGGCAAGCTCGCGATTTTTTATTAAATCCTCAATAAGTTCCTTATCAACGCTTTTTTCTTTACTGTTCCGAATGATCTCCGAAGATTCTTGCAAACTCAAACCAAGTACCTTATCAAAATTGCTTATCAATTCAAATTTTTCTTTATTTCCCACTTCATCAGTTCGTAGAACTTTCCACAAAACAGCCAAGGCAGCCGGCATATTCATATCATTATTTATACAATCTGCAAATTCCAATTTTACAGACTGGAAAAATTCCGGATTCGGTTTGCTATCCGAAAGATTTCTTTCAATTTCAATTACGTTATTTCGAATACGTTCCAGAGATTTTTTTGCACCGACAAGGGCTTCGTAGCTAAAATTTAGTTTTTGTCTATAATGCGCTCCCAAACAAAAATACCGGTAAACCATTGGTGAATAACCTTTTTCCGATAGTACGTCGAGAGTTAAAAACTCGTTGCGGGATTTACTCATTTTATATTTATTGAATATGAGGAATTCACCATGCAGCCAATAATTTACCCACTTCTTACCTGTGGCAGCTTCACTCTGAGCAATCTCGTTCGTATGATGAACGGGGATGTGGTCAATGCCTCCACAATGTATGTCGAAATGCTCGCCGAGATATTTCATCGCAATAGAGGAACATTCAACGTGCCAACCCGGATAACCTTTTCCCCAAGGACTGTCCCATTGCATTTCCTGATCCTCAAATTTTGATTTGGTAAACCAAAGAACAAAATCAAACGGATTCTTTTTTGCAGTATCAACTTGTATTCTGGCACCTGCCTGCAATTTGCTCAGATCGAGTTTTGCAAGTTTCCCATAATCCGCTAATTTCGAAATATCAAAATAAACATTACCGTCCTTGAAATAGGTAAATCCCTTTTCTTCCAACCGTTTTATGAGCGTTATCATTGCACTGATAGTGTCGGTTGCCTTCACGTGAAAATCGGGATAAATGATGTTCAGATTCTTCAAATCTTTTTCAAAAGCAGCTGTGTAATAATCTGCAATTTCCCAAACGGTTTTATGCTCTTTCTTGGCTTCTTGCACCATCTTATCTTCACCTTCATCCGCATCGGATGTAAGATGCCCGATATCCGTGATGTTCATTACATGCTTAACTTGATATCCGTTGTAAAATAAAACCCGTTTAAGCACGTCTTCAAAAATATAGGTGCGTAAATTCCCGATATGAGCATAATTGTAAACTGTCAGTCCGCAGGTGTAGAGCAACACCAAATTCGGATCAATAGGTACAAATGTCTCTTTTTGACGAGACATTGTATTGTAAAGTTTCAAATTAGATTTAATTTTGTTTTTCATAATATTTTTTTTGTGTTGTTAATGGTTAGTATAAGAATAGTAGCCGGCTGTGGAACTCGAATTTTTCAAGTTACAACTAATTTTTATGCGGGCTACAATGTTCATATTTACTACTATTTTCGGCAATTTTTTTATACATTGTTACCGCCTTTTTGTTCTGTTCTTTTTGTCAATTCATTTTCAAGTTCTTCTATTGAAGGTAATTTTGTCTTAATGTTCTCAGGGATTGAGTCTGTTAGTCTGTATTCAGTTATTCCCATTGGTTTATTTATGTCTCTGAGTGCATATTCTACTTCAATTTTGTCCTTTTTCTTGCACAAAAGAATTCCAATTGAGGGATTATCTCCTTGCCTTTTAAATTGGCTGTCAACAGCTGATAAATAAAAATTCAATTTTCCGGCAAATTCCGGCTTAAACTTTCCTGCTTTTAATTCAATTACTATGTAACACCGTAGTTCAATGTGGTAAAACAACATGTCAATGAAATAATCATTTTCACTTACTTCAATTTTATATTGTCTCCCAAGGAATGCAAATCCTTTTCCAAGTTCCAATAGGAATTTGATAATATTTTTAACTAATTCATTTTCAATTGCAATTTCCAGTGCATCGTCGTGTAAGCCGAGAAAATCAAAATTGTAAGGGTCTTTTAGTATTTCGACTGCTAATTCAGATTGTCTTACAGGAAGTGTTTGCGGAAAATTATTGTCTGAAAAACCTATACGTTTATAAAAGTTTTTCTCAATCTGAATTTCTAAAGTATCTCTATCCCAGCCATTTTTAATAGTTTCATCACAATAGAATTCTGCTTCATCAATATCTTTTATTTTTGTAATAATCAATCTATTATGACCCCATGGAATTTGTGCCACGCTCTGTGGCACAAATTGATATTTTGTCGAATAAAATTTATACCATTGTCTTATTGCATAAATATTTCTACGTGAGAATCCCTTAATTTCAGGAAATTCATGTTTTAATTCAAGAGCTATCTGTTCAATGAATTTGCTTCCCCATTTTGATTCTTCTTGTTTTTCAGAAATATCTTTTCCAACTTCCCAATACATTTCAAGAAGTTGGGAATTAATGGAATACGCTACCTTTCTACGCGCAGCATGAATTTTGGATTTTAATTCTGCTATCCAATTTTTATATTCTGATAGATTTAATTCTGTATTCATTTTTCAAAGATAAGACATCCTTTGATTAGTAGTGTATTGTTTTTTCAAATTGGCGATAATGGTAGCAATATGATAAGTTGATCATTTTGAAACACAAATCTTTTAATTTATTACGCCGTTTATTTAATTTCAATTCGTTCATATTTATCACTTCACCCGCCACAAACTATATATATTGTTACCTGCTGCCTTTTTCTTTCAATTCTTTAAAAAACCAATCATAAATCTTGATAAATTTATCATATTCAGATGTCTCTTTTAATAATTTTATGTCGATTGAGGGTCTTTTGTCAATTTTATTTTCAGGGATGTTAACCCCTTTTATTTCATTTAGTTTATCCAATATTTTCTTTCTTGTTTCAATACTGTCAAATGGTGGTTTGTCCTTGTACCATTGGAAATAAATTTCAATTTTCCCATAAGTCCATATTGCAAATGGAAAATGAGAATTGTCAGGTAAGTCAACAGCGGGAACGATTGAGCCACTTCTTTTTCCTTTCCCAAACCAAAAACGAGAAACTTTATTTTCAAGATGTCCTATTATTTTGCGAACTATATCTGCTGATAATTTTCCATTTCTTCTTTCTAATTCAGCGAAAAAGGTTTCTTCAGTCCATTGATTGTATTCTCTTAATCCCTTTTTAATTTGTGCTGAAGAAGTTTGTCCAACAACTCTTGGGACAATCGTTTTTATTGTATCGTTTCCGAATTGTTTTATTTCAACTCCCAAAATTTCTGCGGGTGTCATTTGCTCATTTAGAAATTCGATAATTCGTTGAAGTTCTTTTGGAATTTTGTCTGCTATAAATAGCATTCTGATTTTTCCGGCTTTCAAGTTTAAATCTACTGTTTCCCAAAATTTTTCAACATCTTCGTTTTCATCAATTAATTCTTGAACAATAATATCGGGGTCTGTTTTTTTTGTTTCGCAGTATTTTTCAAATTTATTCCGTATCTCATTCAAAGACCAATATGTTACAGCGTTTGCAGCATAATCAAGCATTTGTCCAACTACTTCTCTTCTAATTCTTGTATCTGTGCTTCGTTTTACTTCTACTAAAGTTGGTATTCCATCTTGGTCAATAAACAGGTGGTCTAATGACCATTTATTATTACCAAATTCTTCGTCTGGAACTCCAAATTCTCGTGAAATAAGTAACCATTTTCTCGGGTTATCAGGATTTATTTGACTTCCAGAAATTAATTTCGGATAATTTTCCAATAATTCTTGAAACTGTTTTTCAGTCACAAATTCACTTTCGTTTAATTCTAATAATGATTGGTTTTTATTCAATATGAAAATCTGTTCTTCCATTGTTTCTGTTTCTCAAGGTTGCAGATAACGGTTTGGCTATGCGTAGTTTGGGATTTTGAAACGATTAATTTTCAATTTACTGCTAAATTTCTTTATTTGCATAATTTCTCTAATTATCAATATCACCCGCATTACGTATAGCCTTTGTTAGCATTTGTTTTAATTCTTTTGATGTCGGCACTTTTCCTTTTAATTTTTCTGGCAATCTATGAGTTAATTTGTATTCTGATACGCCTATTGGTTTATTACTTGATCTCAAAGCGTATTCAACTTCAATCTTGTCTTTTGTTGGACATAGAATAATTCCGATTGAAGGATTATCATCTGGTTGCTTTTCTTGTTCGTCAAGTAGTTCAAGATAGAAATTCATTTTTCCAGCAAATTCGGGTTCAAATTCAACAGTTTTTAGTTCAATAGCAACTAAGCATTTCAAAATTCGGTGGTAGAATAACAAGTCAATAGCATATTCTTTTCGGTTAAGTTTTAATCTGTACTGATTTCCAATAAAACTAAAACCATATCCGAGTTCTAAAAGCAGGTCTCGGATATTTTCAATAAGCCTATTTTCTAATTCTTTTTCTAATACTGGTTTTGTAATTCCAAGAAAGTCAAGATTATATTCGCTCTTTAATGCTTCATTTGCTTGTTCTGCCAGATGAATGGGAAGGGCTCTTTCAAAATTACTCATCTTTTTATCTATCAGATGATGTTGATAAGCGTTTGCTTTAATTTGATTAAGTAATACAGCACGGCTCCATCCTAATTGGTTAGTTGCTTGTAAATAATATTTTCTTTCTTTTTTATCTTTCAATTGGTGAATAATCAGCATATTCTGTCCCCAAGGAATTTTCAATGCTAATTCTAACAACTCTGGTTCATTTTCATATTCAAGATAGAACTGTCTCATTCTCCATAGATTTTGTGGTGAATAACCTTTCATTCCATCTATTTGTTTGTTAATATCTTTTGATAAGGTGTCAACAATTGATTGTCCCCATTGATTTCTTTCTTGGTTTTCAACAATGATTTTCCCTATTTCAAAATTCTGACCAATATGATATTTATTCAGGGATTTGAATGCTTGATATCTTGCTGAATTAATCGTGT
>JAYEKN010000089.1 GCA_034661015.1 Candidatus Cloacimonadota bacterium | reverse complement strand
TGGATTCTGTTCAATGCTGGAACTTCCGTCTCCGAAATCCCAATTCCAGCTATTGATGTTTTTCATTGTTGAGTATGACAGATCAGCGAAATGAACTTCAAGCGGGGCAGATCCTGTTGTGGGGGAAGCCGAAAAATCTGCAGTTATGGGACTGAGATCCACGTGAATATAATCAACTTTTATCATTTCATCGCTTCTACTAACGCTGTTTACAACTTCAAGACTTACGGTATAATATCCTTGTTCTGTGTATGTGTGAACAGGATTTTGGAAAGAACTCGTTTGGCCATCCCCAAAAATCCAATTCCATACTACGATATTTCCCACTACCGGATTAGATTGATCTGTAAAATGTACTTCCAAAGGTGCATCACCGTTGGTGGGAGTGGCATAAAAATCTGCAATTGGGTCTTCAGGCTCTAAACCAACTACGATGTAATCATTTTTAGTTTCAGTATCGGAAACACCATTTGAATCGGTTACAGTTAGGCTGACGGTAAACATTCCATCATTATCATAAGTAGTTGACGGGTACTGTTCGTTGCTTGTTTGCCCATTCCCAAAATCCCAGCTCCATTGCGAAATAGGAGATGCTCCTTGTGTGGATTCGTCTGTAAAGCTAACATTCAAGGGTGCATCGCCGGAAGTTGGATTTGCACTAAAATCCGCATTTGGTGCACCGATACGTATATAATCGGCTTTTGTTTCCGTGTCACTTTCACTGCTCATATCTGTTACTGTTAGGCTTACAGTATAAACCCCTTCAGAAGAATAAACATGAGCCGGATTTTGAGTGTTACTGGTTTCACCATCTCCGAAGTTCCAACTCCAACTGGAAATTGCATAATCACCTTCCAGAGACATATCTGTAAAATTTACAGTAAGAGGAGCAGCGGAAGCAGCGGTTGGGCTTCCCTCAAATTCTGCCCAAAGGAAATTGCCTACGGTAATAGTTCCATTTGTAAAAGTTGTGTTCAAAGTTTGAGCATGATTATCTGTCATATAAATTTGATCTGCATTAAATGTCAAATCACTGACCCCTTCTTGTTTGCCATAAAATTCAACAAAAGCAAAATCTCCTTGACCGGTTACTCCCCAAGGTCCGAGCACAGCAACGGTTGCTCGTGCGAAACCTATAATATTACTGTAGTCAGAGTAGAAAAAAGTAGAAAATGGTGATCCTCCCGGATCATATCCTGAATCTAAAAAGTCTCCTTCGGTTACACTGACAACTTCGACGTAGGTTGTATCAAAATACAGGTAAGCCTCTGCAAGGTGTAATGTGTCGGTTGGCCCAGTCGTAACATACATGCCAACCAAAGTTGTAGCACCAATTCTTACTTGTGCATTTGGCGGATCAAGGCTAAGCTGAATATCCGCAAAAAGGATAATCGGAAACAGGAAAAGAAACAGCACACAATTTATTACTCGTAAATATTTTTTCATATCAGTTCCATTAATTTTTTTATTTAATAGAATAAAAGCAATTTGTGTGCCAGAATTATTTAATCTAAAATTAACAAGAACGGATAGTAAACAGAGACATGAAAGAGGACATTAACGAAGATTTGTCATTTATTTTGATTTGTAGGTAAAATCTAATGGAAATATTTTCCGAAATTTATTGAAAAATATGCTTTAAACTTTTTATTTAGCAACAAGCAAAGCGAACCCCGTGTTAAATAAAAAAAATTTAACGTGGTAAATAAAGATTAATTTAACTACGGATTACCCGGAGTATTTTAGTATAGTTATTTTTCTCTAGTAATAATTGTCACGGACCATTCCGTGCCAACTACCAAATTGTCTCACAGAATGGTCAGTGAGACCTCGTTTAAAAATTATATAATATTAAGTTTTTTGCCTATTTTTTCAAATTTTTCAAGTGATTCGTCGAGTTGCCTATCCGTGTGGGTAGCCATGAAACTCGTTCTAATCAAACAATCTGTAGGGGGAACGGCCGGAGGAATAACCGGATTAATAAAAACATTTTCGTCAGCCAGCATTTTCCACATACGGAAGGCTTTCATCATTTCACCGACATGAAGCGGAATTATAGGAGTACAACTTACTCCAATATCGTAACCCATATCCTTAAAACCGTTTTGCATCTTGCGAGTAATTTCCCAGAGTCTTTCAATTCTTTCAGGTTCGTTTTTCATGATTTCCAAAGCAGCAATAACCGAAGCAGCAGAGGCTGGTGGAAGGCTGGCGCTAAAGACAAAGGGTCTGGAAAAATGCTTTAGATAATGTATTACAGAGTTATTACCTGCAATAAATCCACCAATAGACGCAAAAGATTTACTAAAGGTACCCATAATCAGATCAATTTTATCAGTAACGCCAAAGTGGTCAGCGGTTCCTGAGCCGTTTTTCCCCAAAACTCCAATAGAATGAGCATCGTCAACCATTATTTCAGCATTATATTTTTCCGCAAGTTCGACAATTTTGGGAAGATTTGCGATATCACCCTCCATGCTGAAAATTCCGTCAATAACGATTAATTTGGATGCGTTTTCTACTTTTTTCAAAACTTGCTCCAAACTGTCCATGTCATTGTGGTTATACCTTAGCATTTTGCCATAAGACAGGCGTGATGCGTCAATAATACTGGCATGGTCATACCTGTCTGTAATAATGTATTCTCCTCGCCCAACAAATGTTCCGATAGAACCAAGATTTGCTTGAAAACCTGTTGAATAGGTCATCGAAGCTTCTTTTCCGACAAAATCTGCCAGTTTCTCTTCTAACTCCAAATGAATATCAAGGGTTCCATTCAAAAATCGTGAACCGGCACAACCTGTCCCGTATTTTCTGGTCGCTTGAACAGCTGCCTCAATGACTTTTGGATGGTTTGTTAAACCGAGATAACTGTTTGACCCAAGCATTAAGGTTTTTTTGCCATCTACAAGCACCTCTGTGTCTTGATCGGAACTAATTACCCGAAAATATGGATAAAAGCCCAATTTTTGAATTTCTTTTGCATCAGTAAAATTTTCGCATTTCTTATACAAACTCATTTAAAAACTCCTGAAATTAGTGATTTTATTAGTAAAAAAATATTTATGCAAAAAACCAAGAGGATTGTAACTGTTGTCAATATCAATGAAAAATTACCCAAAGAATTACGTAAATACTTTTTACGAATAAAATAGTAATATCTGACTTTTATTTAACAATCTTATGGAATAAGATGGAAGTTATCTATAATGACTTAATCCCCAAATCTTTTATTGTTCTTTTTGCAGAGGTGTTTTTTTCAACAGGTAATGTCATGATTATTTTCCAATCACATTCTTTATATTTTAACGAAGTCCAATAAACTCGTTTTGAGATTGTTTTTGAAAAACCCTTTTGAAAAAAATTATAAACGCCAACGCCTTTTTCGGTTTTAATAATTTTATTCCCGATTTCAAGTAGTTCTTTGAATGGTTGGTACAGTTTGTCCGTAAAAAGATTTCGTCCGATTTCAGTTTCATCCGGATCATAAATAATTATACCATCCGCTTGCATAATCCAGACGTCCACCGGGGAGTCCTGTATGATGGGTTTTGTGATTTCATTGATGAAGATATTCGGATTGAGAATCATACTAAGTGCTCCGGCAAGTTTATGCTCTTCCGTGAAGATCGGGTATTGAAAAACAATTGCTAAAAATCCTTCTACGGCTTCAAATGCTGAACTGATCAGCGGTGCTTCGGTTTTTTTAAGTTTTATAATATGCGGCTGATTGCTGATATTTGCACCTTCACTTTTTTTATATTTTGCCGGTTCAATCAGTGTGATAATACCATCCGGAGAGATTGTTACACAGTCCATCGCATAAGGATGATCTTTGCATAATTCCAAAAGAATTTTGCTCGTTTCGCTACTTTTCAGTCCGGTTTTCGCGATTTTTTGTGACGCTTCCTTCAAATCAGAATCAATGTTTTGAAGCACTTTAGTAATCCCATTTTTTACTTTTAGAAGATTTGGGGGAGATTGAGATGTTTTGGATATAAAAATAAAATAAAATGCGATAAATATCAGAAACAGGATTAATATTGGTAAAGCATATTTTTTCATGTTAGCTCCTATACTTTTTCTTGATTAAAACTATTTTTCAGGATAAAAGCCCGAACCGATTATTAGAGTATCACCGTCCACTATAACTCTTTTTAAGAAAGATAACTTTGGAGATGGTTCATTTTCTTTTGGCTTATTCCAGTAATAATCCATCCAGCAAGTATCATTGTTTTTCAGGATTTCAATCTCCTCTTTGACGAAATATTTCCCGTTAGCATCTTGAATATTCATAATATTTTTATTGACAATTTCAGGACTGAAGGGGTTGAGAATTTCATTGCCCTTAATATCTTTTACAAAAATGTATGTATTCTGAAATGAAGGTTTGACGATAGGGGATGTGAATGCTTTCATCGCTGATTTCCGGTCATTTTGGAAAAGAGATGCAGCCTTTGTAACGATCTGAACAATAAACTCCTTTTCCATTTTTATATTATATTCACCGCATCCGATAAGATATTTTTTTCCTGTCGGAGCAATTGCTTTTTTGACGAATGTTGCTTTCCAAACAGGCTCTTCGTGCTCGGGTTTTGTCCATTCATAGAAAACCCAGCCTTCACCGTTTTCGGTTTTTGCAGCCTTTGTAATCATCTCGCCGATTGGTCTGTCCTGCACATCTTTTAGAGCGAGCATATTTTTGCCCTCTCCTTCGGGGTTGCGAGGATAAACATATCGCATTCCATCTAAACCCCAGACGAAAATGTATGTATTTCCATTATACCATTTGCTCCCTTTTTTGCGGAATTTTGGAAATGCCTTTTTGCCTTCGTTTTCAACCAGTTTGACGGCATCATTTACAAGTTGAACGATTTTTTTTGTTTGCTCATACTTATATTGGCTCAGTTGATCAAGTGATCCATTAGATTTTTTGGGTGGGTTCTTTTCGCAGGAAACGGATAAAAAGAGGAAGAGGATCAAGAAAATTCCCAAAATAGATTTAGAGGATTTTGCTTTATAGGTTTTTGTAGTTTTAACTTTTTGCATTTTAGCTCCTTTAGTTTTTTTTGCAAAAAACTTTTCTGTTTGTTTTAATTTTTCAGTTATTACGAAATATGACATTTGTTTTTTATTTTAGATACTTAATAAGCTTTTGGATAAATTCTTTTGATTTCATTCCTTCGGCTTCGGCTGCGAAATTTAGGAGGATTCTATGTTGTAAAACAGGTTTCGCCACAAATTCTACATCTTCGATTGTTGGAGAAAATCTTCCGTTAAGGGCTGCTCTGGTTTTTGCCGCTAAAATTAAATATTGAGAGGCACGAGGTCCGGCACCCCAATCAACCCATTGTTTTACAAAATCGGGGGCATCCTTTTCATTAGGTCTGGACATTCTTGCTAATTTTACCGCAAAATTAAGGACGTGCTCGGGTACGGGAATCTTAAAAATAAATTTTTGCAATTTTCTAATATCGCTTCCGATAATAACGGTATTGATTTCAGGAAATTCCTGACTCGTGGTAAATTCGGTTATCTGCTTTTCTTCTTCGAAAGAAGGATAATCAATATCAATATGAAAAATAAAACGATCCAATTGTGCTTCCGGTAGGGGGTAAGTTCCTTCTTGCTCAATGGGATTTTGGGTGGCAAGCACAAAGAATGGTTGCTCCAAAGGAAAAGTGTTATTTCCTGCTGTTACTTTTCTTTCTTGCATTGCTTCTAATAAAGCGGATTGTGTTTTTGGCGGAGTTCTATTAATTTCATCGGCAAGAATGATATTTGCAAAAAGTGGTCCCTTGATAAATTGAAAAGCTCGCTTCCCTGTGGTTTTATCTTCAGCTAGAATATCAGTTCCGGTTATATCCGATGGCATCAAATCAGGTGTGAATTGGATTCTGCTGAATTTGAGATCTAATACTTTAGAAATTGTGCTGATAAGCAATGTTTTTGCCAAACCGGGAACACCAACGAGAAGGCAATGCCCGTTGGAGAAAAGTGCTATCAAAAATTGTTCGATAACTTCATCCTGCCCGATAATTATGCGGTGAATTTCTTTAATAATTTTTTTTCGAGATTGCTGTAATTTTTTTATGGTTTCAGTATCTTTTGTTACTAAAATATTTTCCATTAATTTCCTTTGTTAGATTTTTGGAGATATTCTAAAACTGTGATTATTTTGTCAAGGATGAGACATATCTAAATGGGAAACGGAGGAGGGAAAACGGAGAAATGGAAAATATTGAGAAGAAGCTTCCTTGATTTTTATCTCCTTTTAAAAAACGATAAATTTTTATTTGACAATGTAAAACCCCAACCTACATTATGAACATAGGTTCATTAAGGAATATTATGACAAGATCCAGAAAAAGTAGAAGAATCCAAAAACCACCGTTATTTCAGCGGTTTAAACCCGCTGGAGTTAGAGCAAGAACTTTGCAGAGAGTTGTAATCAGCGTGGATGAATACGAAGCTCTCAGACTTGCGGATTGTGAAAGTATGGAACATAAGCAGGCAGCAGAAGAGATGAACATTTCCCGCCCTACTTTTACTCGCCTTATAGAAGTGGCACGAAAAAAGGTTGCAAAAGCAATAATTGAAGGAAAAGAAATTTTTATAGAAGGTGGATTCGTTGATTTCCAGCATAATATTTTTCGGTGTGTTAATTGCGGTTACATTATCCAAATAAATTTTAACGATGAGTTTCCTCAAACATGCCCCGAATGTGGAAGTGAAAATTTGATCAATCTTGCCCAAAGATGTGGATTCGAGAGACGACAGGGTCGAGGACATGGAAGAAAAGGATTTCGGTAAAACCCAAAATTATGAAAACTAATATAATGAAAGGAGCGATATTATGCCAAGAGGTGACAGAACAGGTCCCGATGGAATGGGAGCAATGACAGGACGAGGTGCCGGCTATTGTGCCGGTTATTCAAGCCCCGGATACACAAAAGGTGTTCCGCGTGGTGGCGCTGGTTATGGTCGTGGTCGAGGATTCGGACAAGGTTACGGGCGCGGTTACGGTCGTGGAAATGGATTTGGTAGAGGATATTATCAAAACCCAAATTATGCCTATAATCAATATCCCAACCCGCAGGCAATTCCCTATTCAAAAGAGAATGAAGAAAAAATGCTGAATGACGAAATGGAAATGCTGAAAACGGAAATGAAGAATATTGAGAAAAGACTTGACGCTATGAAGAGCGATGAAGAATAGTCCAACCATTAGAAATGGGGGAAGTTCAATCTTCCCTCATTTCATAATTTTTTGATAATTACAGAAAGGAGCAAAAATGCCAAGAAGAGATGGAACAGGTCCCTCTGGTAAAGGTGCAGGAACCGGCAGAAGAAGAGGGAATGTATTTAGTTTGCATAATAAGGAAGGAAAGTTTTCTGTCTGGCGGTCTCTTGTAGTTCCAGCCATTGGTTTTATTGTTAACGATGCGCGAAAACCTGATGGGATAACCCAAAAAACTATTCATTCAATTGCAAATCGTTTAAGCAATAAAAAATTAGCCGATAGCAAAAAAACAGAAGTCAAAAATGCAGAATATGAAATCGTAGAAGACGATAGAAAAGGAGAGTAATATGCCAAGAAGAGACGGAAGCGGACCCGATGGTAGAGGAGCAGGAACGGGAAGAGGACAAGGTGGCGGAGGGGGATTCAATCAAAGCGGTGGCAGAGGACGCAACAAAGGTGGATCATTTGGACCAGGCGGATATTGTGTCTGTGCTAAATGTAAAACAAGAATTTCACACCAGCAAGGTACGAAATGTACAGAAATAAAATGTCCGAAATGTGGGCACACAATGATTCGGGAAGAGCTCTTAAATCGGAATAAATAGAACTTTTTTCGACTTGTAAGAAACGATGGGTTGAAAACAAATGCTTATAATGAAATGTTCTCGAGCTATTGTTATCTCGAAGAATGCTTTCGGGACAGCTCGAATACGAGTTTAATGACTGAAAATAGCTAATCCAATGGAAAAAGTAAAAGGAGTAGTAATGAAACGTTTTTTAGTAGCGATAGACCTCTGGGATGAGACGAACAGAGTTCTGGAATATGCAAAAAAGTTGGCAACTGAATTTGATGGAAAATTATGTGTCGTTCACTCGGAAACACCGGAATCCTATATTCCTTCCTATGATACGGAATTTGAACCGGAATTATCCATCAATAACATGGAAATCATGAAAAGCCATGAAAAAATGATCAAGCACAGATTCGACAAAATCAAGGCAGACCTGAAAAATGATAATATCGAATCCGCATTTGTTTTAATGGAAGGATCAACTGCCAAAAATATTCTGAAAGAAGTTAAAGAATTTAATGCGGACTTGATCATCATCGGATCGCATAAACATGGGAGATTTTATAATCTAATTTTTGGTGGAGTTCATGATGTTTTGATCAATAGGTCAAATATACCCATCTTCATCATCCCCGCAGAAAATAAGGAGAATGACAAATGAGAATAGCAATTTCAACGGAAAACGGGCAAGTAGGTCAGCATTTCGGCAGATGCGCTCAATATACGATTGTAGATATTGAAAATAAGAAAATGATTGATAAAAAAGTGATTAGCAATCCCGGACATGCTCCAGGTGCAATTCCCAAATTTCTTAATGAAAAAGGATGCGATATAATTGTTACCGGAGGAATGGGAAAAAAAGCACAGGATTTTTTCATTCAGTTTGGATTGGATTATATCATTGGTGTACAAGGTAAGATCGAAGACGTAATTCGTGATTATTTGAATGATACTTTGGAAATTGGTGAAAGCAGCTGCGATCATGGCGAAGGTAAAGGAGATGGTCAAGGACATAGATGGTAACTTATTTTTATTTTTCTATTGGCTTTAAGTGGTGTTACGTTCATAAAGCAAATAAAACCTCCCCGTTTGAGATATATGCGCAAGATTATATCCTTTATTAGTTTTTTTAATAATTTTGCATAAAATGATTTTATCGCTTTTAAAGATGTACCCAAGTTATTTTTTTTCCGGAAATAAATTACTCTGAATTGGAGAATTATATGAAAATTACAATAATTTACGACAATACTGCTATAAATGAAAATTTGATAGCTGATTGGGGTTTTTCGACTCTAATTGAATTTAAAGGAAAGCGAATACTTTTTGACACAGGTGCTAAGGGTTCAGTTTTGCTAAAAAATATGCACACACTCGGAATTGATCCTCAAAGTATTGATGAAGTATTTATTTCGCATTATCATTATGACCATACTGGTGGACTTTCTACTTTTTTTGACCTGAACAATGATGTAACACTTTATATTCCTCCGTCATTTAAAGGGGTTCATAATCATGCTAAATTGGAATATATTACAGGACTAACCTGTTTGCATCAAGATATATATTCCACCGGAGAATTGAAAAAAATCGAACAATCGCTTATTTTTAAAACAGAAAATGGATTAGTAATAATTGTTGGGTGTGCTCATCCCAAAATTGGAAATATACTCAAAGCTGCTCGGGAAGTTGGTAAACCTTACGCTCTTATCGGCGGTTTTCATGGATTTAGAAAATTTAATCTGCTAAAAAATATGGAAATAATTTGTCCTACTCACTGCACGCGTCATATTAAAGAGATAAAGGAACTCTATCCCAAA
The DNA here is from genome assembly GCA_034661015.1 of Candidatus Cloacimonadota bacterium. Taxonomy (NCBI): domain Bacteria; kingdom Pseudomonadati; phylum Candidatus Cloacimonadota; species Candidatus Cloacimonadota bacterium. The sequence goes on along the minus strand of JAYEKN010000089.1, from coordinate 10,913 downwards.
AAATATATTGAGGGCGGAGCTGGTAGAATAATTGAAATTTAAAAAAAATAAAATCTTCGATCCTTCCCAAGAATGTAAATGGTACTGCTGCTGTCCGATAAGATATTTTACCGAAGATGGCAAATTGAATAAAAGGTGGTCAGAGGAATATTGTCATGGCAACTGGGAAAAATGTATCCGATTTCAAAAGGAAGAATCCGGACGTTATCACCCTGACAATATGTTACCGGATGGCAGTATTGATAATAATTTGCGATATTAATTACAAAGGAAAAATTAAGGAAAAAAATGGCAAAAATAAAAGTATTTGATGAAAATATCGGTGCCTATGAGAAATGGTTTATGGATAATAAATTCGTGTATCAATCAGAATTAAAAGCTGTGGAAAAAGCAATACCGGAAAATGTAGAAGGCTTTGAAATAGGAATTGGTAGTGGACTTTTTGCGAAACCTTTTGGAATTATGGAAGGAATAGAACCTTCAAAAAAAATGAGAGAAAAAGCAAAAGAAAGAAATCTCGAAGTCGTTAATGCTGTTGCGGAAAACTTACCATTTGAAAACAAAAGTAAAAATTTTGCTCTTATGGTTACTTCTATTTGTTTCGTAGATGATATTGAGAGAACTTTTCGAGAAGCAAATCGCGTTTTAAAACAAAACGGAAATCTTATAATTGGATTTGTGGATAAAAATAGTCCAATCGGCAAAGAATACCTAAAGCATAGAGATGAAAGTGTGTTTTATCAAGATGCGATCTTTTACGGAACCGAAGAGGTTTATAAAATATTAGCTGAGACAGGTTTTGAAGTTGAAGAAACTTATCAAACTATTTTCGGCAAATTAGATGAAGTTAAAACTATCCAAGAAGTCAAAGCGGGATACGGAAAAGGTAGTTTTGTTGTTATCAAAGCAAAAAAATCAAAAAACGGAGAAAAATAATGTTAGAAAATGAATATCTAAATCAAGTGATAACGGGCAGAAAACAAAAAGATGAATTTTTTGCATCAGATTATCAATCACCAATTCCACAAGAAGAAAGTGCGAATTTTACAAAATTAAACTATTTTGAACCTGATTTAAATTATAGATTTGAATTGGAAATGATAGAATTATCCGAAAAAGCAAAAATAAAAATCGAAGATACGGGAGGGAATCTAAGAGATTTTTTGAAATGGGGGAAATTCACTTTTACAATAAATGATCAAAAATGTCTTATTTACGCTTATAAATCTGATGAAGCCGAAGCGCGTCTCTTTATTCCTTTCAAGGATGAAACCAGCGGGAAGGAAACTTATGGTGCTGGCAGATATTTAGATCTTTATGAGGAACGAGATAAAATAGGAAGCAAATGGATATTGGATTTTAATATGGCAACTAATCCTTGGTGTGCATATAGCCCCAATTATGTATGCCCGTTAATCCCATTTGAAAATATTTTGAAAGTCGCGATCAAAGCGGGTGAAAAAAATTATAAATAAAAAAAATAGGAGCTAAAATGATTGAAAGAATGAATATCAATGAGAATATTTACAAGGAAATGGAAGCACATGCTTTAAAGAATAAAAGTGATAAAATTGTCAGAAATAGCATCTTGAATGTTGGATTAGATGAAACGGCATTGGATCACAAATCAAAAACAAATATGCAGCATTCATTTTCTTTGGAACTGAAAACCGGAAAAATTACCGCTCAAAACAAAAGCGGAAGATGTTGGCTTTTTGCAGGGTTAAATACCATGAGATTCAAAATAATGAAAGACCTTAATCTTAAAAATTTTGAACTCTCACAAACATATCAAATGTTCTTTGATAAAATTGAAAAAGCAAATTACTTTTTGGAAAATATTCTTGAAACGATTGAGGAAAAAACCGATTCGAGAATTATAATGTGGCTTTTAAATGCTCCACTTAATGACGGTGGACAATGGGATATGTTCACAAGCATTGTAGAAAAATATGGAGTTGTTCCAAAAGAGACAATGCCGGAAACTTATGCCAGCAGCAATTCTGCAAGGATGAATCATATTCTTACTTTGAAACTTCGAGCATACGCCTCAAAATTACGAAAAGATTACCAAAACGGAAAAACAGTCGAACAATTAAAAAATGACAAAAAGAAAATGATTGTTGAATTTTATCGTTTGTTAACTATGTTTCTCGGAATTCCACCCAAAGAATTTATTTTTGAATATAAAGATGAAGACAAAAAATTCCATCGCGATTTAAATATTACTCCGAAAGAATTTTACGATAAATATGTAAATATTGATTTGAATGATTATGTGAGCATAATAAATGCTCCAACAAAAGATAAGCCGTTTAATAAAACATTTACAGTTCAGTTTCTCGGAAATGTTGAAGGCGGAAACAAAGTAAAATATCTAAATGTTGGGATGAAAGAATTCAAAAAACTTGCACTTGACCAATTAAAAGATGGGATTCCAGTTTGGTTTGGTTGTGATGTAGGCAAAAAGATGCAAAGAGAAAAAGGTGTTTTAGATCAAAACATTTATAATTATGAAGATGTATTAAATTCTAAATTTGAATTGGATAAAGCAGGACGACTGGATTATGGAGAAAGTTTGATGACTCATGCAATGGTTTTTACTGGTGTGAACCTGATAAATGATATTCCAAACAGATGGAAAGTTGAAAACAGTTGGGGCGAAAAAAACGGCGAAAAAGGTTATTTTGTAATGAGCGACAAATGGTTTGAAGAATATACATACCAAGTTGTAATTGACAAAAAATATCTTTCCGAGGAATTGAGAAAAGCTTGGGAAACGGAACCAATAGTTTTGAAACCTTGGGACCCAATGGGATCACTCGCATTATAAAAAAGGGAAAATAAAAATGAATAACGAAAAAAAAGCAAAAGAAATTATTGAAGGAGTTAAACATCCTGCAATAGACCACACATTGTACGATCTCGGTATTATCAAATCATATAATATAAAAGAAAATGTTGCCCAAATTATTATGGCTTTACCCGCTCTAAATATTCCGATAGTTGATATGCTCATTCAAAGCTTTGAACAACCATTAAGTGAATTTAATTATGAAGTTAATGTTGAAAAAGTTGTAATGACTCAGAAAGAAGTTCAAAAGTTTTTTGCTATGGAACAAAGTGCTTGGAAGGGAATGTAGCAAATAATTAATTAGCGTTTGTCCGTAAAGTATAGATTGGACGCAGATGAACACTGAAAAAACCGATTTTCGCAAGATAAAATTTTTTTGTAAAAAGTGTAATATCAACGTTTATCTGCCGAATTAGTGTTTTTCTGAGTCGAATCATCCGCCAGCTGGCGGAGCCATTGATAAAATAGTAGTTTACGGACGGACACTGATTAGAGTCTGTCCATAAAGTATAGATTGAACGCAGATGAATGTGATAAACAACATCACTCAGAAAAAAATGATTTACGCAGATAAAAAATTAAGTATAAAAAGAGTAGTATCAGCGTTTATCTGCATAATCAGTGTTTATCTGCGTCGAATCACATTCGGAGAATCATTGCAAAAATGCGAGTTTACGGATAGACACTAATTTGATGCTTGAAAACTAATAAAAATGAACTCAATCTTAACAGAAGAAAAATCAAAAAACAATTATTGCGCTTTTATTTGGCATGGGATTTTTTTATCACTTGCTACAAACTTTATGGATATTCATACGATAATTCCTTCCATGCTGATAAAAGCTGGGGGAAATGCAATTTTATTAGGAATTCTGACTACTATAATGGTCGGCGGTTCCAGCTTAATGCAAATTATTTTTGCCGGATACTTATCCAATAAAACACACAAAAAAGCTCCACTTCTTTTAGGAGTTAATTTGCGAGTGATTGCTCTTTTATTTTTAGCATTCATTCTGTTTAAATCTGAAATTTTTAGCAACAATACGATCATTTTATTCATTTTCATTCTTATTTCCATTTTCTCTTTCAGCGGTTCGTTTGCTAATATTTCTTATGTAGATATAGTCGGCAAATCTATAATTGATAAAAAGCGCAGACGTTTTTTCTCATTGAAGCAAACAATTAGCAGTATTGGAATTTTCGCATCGGCTATTATTGTCAGAGCATTGTTAAAAAGATTTTCATATCCTGTAAATTATGGAATATCACTTTTATGCGCCGGAATCCTTTTATTAATCGCCAGTATAGGATTTTGGAAAATCAAAGAGGTCATTGTAAAAATAAAAAAGAAAAGAAGTTTTTGGGAATACATTAAAATAATTCCACAAGAAATTTCAGAAAATAGTAATCTGAAAAATTATCTATTTATAATAAATTTATTAGGACTCAGTTTAAGTTTTATACCATTTATGATATTATTTGCTAAAAAAAATTTTGAATTGAGTTATGGCTTGATTGGGAACATACTTATCTATAAGATAATAGGAATGCTGGTAACAAGTTTAATTTTATATAAAATATCTAAAAAAATTGATTATAAAAAACTGCTGTATTTTAGCTTTGCAATTGCTACCTCCATTCCAATTTTTACCTTAATTTTTAGTAATAATGATTTTATGTATCAATTAATATTTATTTTGACAGGCGTTCTTCTATCTTCATTTAAAATTGCTAAAAACGGAATATTAGTCGAAATATCCAATAATGAAAATAGAGCAACTTACACCGGAATATCCGGAGCAGGAGGTATTTTGCCAACTATTTTTCCGCTCATCACGGGTATTTTAATAACTATTTTAGGTTATCATTTTACCTTCATTTTAGTATTATTAATTATTGTTTCAAGCTTTATTTTTATAAGAAATTTAAAATGTAAAAAGGTGGAAATATGACACAATTTTATCCGGAATCAAAAGTAGAAGTTAAAGGTTTTACTGCAAAATTTTATGATAGTGTTCTCAATTTAATTACTTTCGGTGGATACGACTTCTTTATCAAAAAAGCGATAAAATCAATTAATTTAAATCAAAATGATGAAGTTGTAGATTTTGGTGCTGGCACCGGTAGAAACGCACTTTTAATGGATAAACAAATTTCTGAAAAAGGTGAAATTCTCGGTCTGGAAATTTCCGAATTAATGATCAATCAATTTATAAAGAAAACAAAAAATCGTAAGAATATCAATGTAATAAATCAACGTATTGATCAGCCATTTGAACTAGATAAAAAATACGATAAAGTTTTTATCTCATTTGTATTTCACGGCTTTCCGTTTGAAATTCAGAAGAATATCATCCAAAATGCGTTTAATGCTCTAAAAGATAATGGCGAATTTATCATTCTTGATTTTAACGAATTCATAACAGATGAAACTCCACTTTATTTTAGAATACCTTTCAAAATTATTGAATGCAAATACGCGTTTGAATATGTAGAACGAGATTGGGAAAAAATTTTATCAGAATTTGGATTTAAAAATTTTACGGAAAAATTATTTTTAGGGAGACACATCCGTTTATTAAAGGCAAAGAAATGAAAAATATAAAAATATCAAATGAAGTAAAAATCGCTATTCCTACAAGTGATGGAGAGAACATTTTTCCAAAAATGTTAGGTATGGCAAAAGAATTTCATATTTATGAAACTAAAAACAAACAAATCAAATTTCTCGAAAAAAGAAAAAATCCTTTTGAAAAAACTTTGCAACACTTGAAAACCCTCGATGTTTATGAGATTATCAGCGATTGCAACATTATCGTTTCAAATAAAATTGGTAAAAAAGGAATCAAAAGATTAGAAAAAAAAGGTGTAAAACTTTTTTTCAGGAATGGTAAAATTAGAGAAGTATTAAAAAATTTACTTATAAATTATGAAAAGGAATCAAAATGATTGAAGTAAAAAAAATCAATGAACAAAAATATATGGTAACAATAAAGGAAGAAAACAGCAGTTCTGAACATTTAGTTACTTTAGACGATGAATATTATAGAAAGTTTGCTGATGAAAAAATTTCAAAAGAAAATCTAATTAAAAGGTCTTTTGAATTTTTACTTAAAAGAGAATCCAAAGAATCAATTTTATCAAAATTTGATTTGAAAATTATAAATAATTTCTTTCCGGAATATGAAAATAAAATTAAATTAAAAATATAATTGGAGGAAACATGTTAAATCTAAAAAATGAATTTATCTTTGCACCAATAAAACTCGGCTTTAGCAAAGATGGAAAAGTCAACGAAAGGCATCTAAATTTTTATCGAAAAAGGAGCGAGTTTTTGGGAGCAGTAATTCCCGAACCTCTTTATCTTGATAAGGGATTAAGAGAGATTCCAACTCAATTGGGAATAGATGCTGATGATAAGGTTGCAGGATTAAAAAAATTAACAGAACTTTTACATTCTGATAATACAAAAGCAATCGCTCATTTGAATCATCCGGGCAGGATGGCAAATCCAAAAATTCCGGGAAATTATTTCATTTCTTCCACCGATCGTGCTTGTGAAGCGGGCGGTGCAACTCCGAAAAAGTTGGAAAAAAGCGAAATGAAAAATGTCATAAAACTATTTGTTGATGCTGCCTTAAAAGCGGAAGAAGCAAATTTTGATTTTATCGAATTACAACTCGGTCACGGTTATTTGTTGGCTCAATTTCTCTCACCACAAGTAAATGACAGAACAGATGAATATGGGGGAAGTTTTGAAAATAGAATCAAATTTCCTCTCGAGACATTAAAAGCTATCAAAGAAGCAGTAAAAATTCCAGTTATCGCCCGTATCAGCGGTGATGAAATGACTGAAAAGGGAATCAAACTTCCGGAGATGATCAAATTTTCAAAAATCCTAAAAGAAAATGGAATTGCTGCAATTCATATTTCTGCCGGAACAGTTTGCTCTACACCACCTTGGTATTTTCAGCATATGTTCGTTCCAAAAGGAAAAACATGGGAATTTGCAAAAGCGATCAAAGAAAAAGTAGAAATTCCCATTATCACAGTCGGGCAAATTAATGAATTTGAAGATATTAAGAAGATAAAGACAAACAATATGGCTGATTATCTTGCAGTAGGAAGAGCACTTGTTGCAGACCCAGATTTTATCGGAAAATTTCTCGGAAAAGTTGCTGGAAATTTTGCTCCTTGTCTTGCTTGTGCGGAAGGCTGTTTGGGTGGAATAAAAGCAGGTAAGGGCTTGCAATGCTTAGTGAATCCGGAAGTAGGAAAAGAAACCTCTACTCTGCTCAAAAAAACAAGCAAACCGCAAAAAATTGCCGTAGTTGGAGCAGGACTCGCCGGAATGGAAGCAGCTCTTATTCTGACAAAATGCGGACACCAAGTTGACCTTTATGAAAAAGAAAATTTAGGTGGACAATTCATTTATGCACCCCTAACTCCTCATAAAAAATCAATGGAAAAACTAAACAAATATTTTGAAGATGAACTGAAATCATCGAAAGTGAATGTAATCTACAAAGAAATAAAAGGATTTGAAGATGTTTCCAAATATAATATTGCTGTTTTGGCAACCGGTTCGCAACCTGCGGTTCCGAAGATTGAAGGATTAGATAAATTTTACTGGGCAGAAATTCTCTTAGAAGAAAATTTGCCGGGAAATAAAAATGTTCTAATTATCGGCGGTGGCTTGATTGGAGTTGACATTGCAACTGCCTTAATTCCCAAAAATAATAAAGTAACTATCGTGAAACGAACAACAGATTTTGGTGAAGATATGGAAATGATCTCCAAAAAGCTCTCGTTGGCAATTATGAAAAAAAATCAGACTGTTTTCAGCGATCATACAAATATTAAAGAAATAGATGGAGCAACTGTCTATGCAGAAAAGAATGGAGAACAAATTACTTTTGAAAATATTGATCTAATCGTTGTTTCCACTGGTATGAAAAGTTATAATCCCCTTGAAGAAAAATTGAAAGGTAAAATTCCAATTTACGAAATCGGAGATGCCAAAGAAGTCGGAGACGCCCAAAGTGCAATAAATGAAGGTTATGAATTAGCGATGCATCTCAACTGAAAATCGGAATAAATATATGAACTGTAAAAACTAATGTAGGATATAGAATTCAAAAAGGCAACGCAGGAAATAGAAAAAGCAGGTTTTGTTTTTTGTGAAGAGTCTCGGAGAAAACTGATTCATGATAACAATTTGGAAAAAGGACGCATTTTAACTTATAAAAAACAGATAGAAAGGAGTTTATGAAATTGTTAATGATCTATGCAGATAAATTTGCATACAAAACACGAAAGAGAACTTTGGAAGAAGTTGAAGCGATTGAAAAGAACGATAAAATTGAGAATGCACTCGTCGGATTCATTCAAGCGGAAAAGCAGGATGAAGAAAATGTTTCAAAAGTAGAAACGAAATTGATTAAGAATCTGAAATGGGCGGCAAACAAGAACGATACAAAAAGAATCGTATTGCATTCATTCGCCCACTTATCTTATAGCAAAGCAGATCAGGAGATTACCCAAAAAATGTTTGATAGCGCTCAACAAAGATTGGAAAATGCCGGTTATGAATCTTGGCAAACTCCCTTCGGATATTTTTTGGATTTGGATATGCAAGCACCCGGAAAATCTCTGGCAAGAGTTTTTAAGGAATTTTAAGTAAAATGATTAATAAAGCTGCAGAACTCATAAAAAATGCGAATCATGTTACGGCTTTTACCGGAGCAGGAATTTCAGTTGAAAGCGGAATTCCTCCATTTCGCGGAGAGAATGGATTGTGGAATAAATATAATCCTGTTTTTCTTGATATTGGATATTTCAGACATCATCCTTTAAAATCGTGGAAATTGATCAAAGAAATATTTTTTGATTTTATGGGAAATGCAAAAGCTAATCGTGCTCACTTTGGGTTAGCGGAAATGGAAAAAGCCGGTTACTTAAACGCTATAATCACGCAAAACATTGACAATTTGCATCAAAAAGGTGGCAGTAAAACAGTTTATGAAATCCACGGAAATTCCCGAAATTTAGTTTGCATAAGTTGTGGCGAAAGAATTTTAGTAACGGAAGAGCATTTAAACAATTTACCTCCAAAATGCAAAAAGTGTGGTGGATTATTAAAACCTGATTTTGTTTTTTTTGGTGAACCCTTATACGAACCAGATATAACAAAATCTTTCAATGAAGCGAAAATTGCGGATGTTTTCATCCTTATTGGAACTACCGGTGAAATTATGCCTGCTTCTCAAATTCCCATCTATGCAAAAACAAATAATGTAAAAATAATCGAAATAAACATTGAACAATCAAATTTTAGTCATACAGTAACCGATGTTTTTCTGAGAGGAAAAGCAACCGAAGTTATTGTTGATCTATTAAATACAATCAAAGGAGTTTAGAATGAGAAAAAATAAAGTTTCCGAACGTGTTAGAAATATCGAAAAATCCGCTATCCACGAAATGACGAGCCTATCGAAAGAAATTGATGATGTTGCTTTTTTATCATGGGCAAAACCTACTACCGGAACCCCGGAACATATCAATAAAGCGGCAATAGAAGCTATTCAAAAAGGGCTGGTGGGAGGTTATTCACCCGCAAATGGATTGGAAGAATTGCGTGCCGAGATCGTCAAGAAATTGGAAAGAGACAATAATATCAAGGCAAATCTTTCTGAAATTCTTGTAACAGTAGGAGCTATCGAAGGGATAGCCTCAGCTGTGATGGCGGTTGCAGATCCGGGCGATGAAATTATTGTCCCGTCTCCCACATATTCCACCCATGTTCGACATGTTCAGCTGGCAAGTGCCAAACCCGTTTTTGTTCCCTTAAAAGAAGAAGATGGTTTTGCTCTGGATATTGAAAAAGTGAAAGAAGCAATTACTCCCAAAACAAAAGCAATCCTGTTTTGTAGCCCGAATAATCCTACCGGAACAATTTTTCCGGAAAACAAACTACGCCAATTAGCGCAAATTGCCCTCGAGAATGATCTCGTAGTTATCACGGACGAAGCCTACGAATATTTTGTTTTTGATGACAATCACCATTTCAGCATTGGCTCCATTCCGGAAATGAAGGAAAATGTGATAAGCTGTTACACTTTCACAAAAACCTACGCAATGACCGGCTGGCGAATCGGTTATCTTCACGCTTCCGAAAAATTAATTCCGCAGATTAAAAAAGCCCATATACCGCTCAGCATTTGTGCTCCGGTAGTTTCACAATATGCAGCGATTGCAGCCTTGAAAGGTTCGCAGGATTGCGTTAGAGATTTTCGTGATCATTATCGCAAAATGCGTAATCTTATGTGTGAACGTTTGGACAGATTACCGGATATGTTTGAATATCAAAAGCCAACCGGTTCTTATCTCATGTTTCCGAAAATCATTGGAGAAGCTGGTAAAGATTCTACAAAATTTTGCAAAAAACTACTGAAGGAAGCCAAAGTTTCCACAACTCCCGGAATCGCTTTCGGACCTACGGGCCAAAGCCATCTCAGGTTGTCCTTTTGTGTAAGTGCAGATATGATAAATAAAGGATTTGATCGCATGGAAAATTATTTAGAAAAATAGGAGAAATATGCTAAAACATATTGGAATTACAGTAAACGACAAAAACGATGTTAAAAATTTCTATCAAGATTTATTAGGATTGAAATTAAAAAAGGAATTCAAAATATCAAAAGATTTGAATCAGCAAATATTTGGTTTTTATGAAGATGTGCCGGTATATCTTTTATCAGATGAGGATATGGAAATTGAAATATTCGTAACTCACCTGCCGGCACGGAAAAATTATTCACACCTTTGTATTGAGGTTGAAAAACGAAAAATGTTTATCGAAAAAGCAAAAACAAAAAATTACAAGTGCATCGTAATTCAAAGAGATAAATCCGACCTTGTTTTTGTTAAAGATAAATTCGGCAATATGTTTGAGATTAAAGAACACGGAGAAAAGTGAAAAAGGAAAAGAATGACCACGAAATACACTAAATACACGAAAAAATTCAAATTTTAAATCAGCACCGGGCGTGCGACATTT
>JAYEKN010000088.1 GCA_034661015.1 Candidatus Cloacimonadota bacterium | reverse complement strand
GTTCTAACAAGTTATTTACTTATTTATGGACGTCCCGCATATCTCCCCCTGACAATCACATGATGCAGTACACCTGGTGCATCTATTCTCGCTTTTCGTGGCATGATCAACAAATATCAGAGATGAAACCCTATGTAAAGCATAAAATCATAGACGTCCCCATTGCCCCCACATCTGGCATCGGACTTCCGTTCCGGTCTCCCGTTCTGGCTTTGGCCGCAGACTTCACTACTAACCTGTTGGCTAAACTTTAGTTAGATGGGATTTGAGTCATTACGACTCTTACCCACTGGATAACAATAACCAATTTCATGGGATTTCTCCCAATTCCAAGGTCTCGGATTTATCTTGGCACGAGTATGCGATTGTTATAATTTATTTCAGATTTTATCTTTACGCTTTTTTTCAATTGATGAAATTTCAGATAGAAATATTTTTTTATTCTCAAGAAACTTTTTTATGCTTGATTGATCATAAATAGCAACGTCATTATCATTCGCAAGCATACTGGCATTTTCATTTAATGTGCTATTAGTCGCCACGGTAGGATAGAATTCTTCATTATACAAACTTTCATAGTATCCTTTTGCTTTCAATACTTCACCGATTGCGTTGTCATTAATTGGATACTTTGATTGTTTTACTTGAATAAGATAATTCCTACTATTTGAACGAGCTATGACATCAGCCCCTTTGTCGTTAGATTTTGGTGTCAAAATTATTTCGCAGCCCTTTTTTTCAAAAATTGTTCCTATCGCTGCTTCAAAAAACATTGGATCTAACTGGTCTAAATCTTTCAATGATAAAGATTCTTCAGTATAAGTTTGTTTATTTGCAAGATATAAATTGTCAGCAAAATCTTCTGCTTTTATCTCACAAATTGCCGATGGAAACATAGCCGCATCAGCAAGATTTCTTTTTTGTTTTAAAAGGTCGTCAATTACAACATCGAAAGTCTTGCATTCATCCAAAACAGCCATTGGATAATAGATAACCACTTCTTTTTCCTGACCTATTCGGTATGCTCTATCGGTTGCCTGAGATTCTTTTGATGGATTCCAATGCCTTGAATAATGAATTACATGATTAGCTCCGGTAACATTTAAACCGAGCCCAGCAGCGACAGGAGACATAATGATAATATTAAAACCGGCTTCCCTTTGAAACCTGTCAATTGCTCCCTGGCGTGTTTCTTTTTGTGATCGTTTCCCTTTCCGGGCAGCCATTTCACCATTGATAATGGAAACACTTTTCAAATCGAAATGTTCTTGAATCACTTTTTTTAAGATTCGTTGAGTTTTTTTGAACTCGGCAAAGACAATTACCTTTTCCTTTTTCCTTTTTATCTCTTCAAGGATTTCAATTGTAGTGGTTAATTTTGCGGAAGTTTCTATAAGTTTTTCTGAAGAAATATTTTCATAATTATAGCCTATAAGATAAGGATGATCAGAAACCTTTTTTAAATCTAAAATAGTTGAAAGGATTCCTCTTGTATTATCTGCCTGTTCTTCCTCAATTATACTGAAATAGGTTGCTTTCTGATAGTCAGGCATAATGTTTGTTTTTTTCTTTTCAGTTTTTTCAGGTAGACCTAAAAGTATTTCTTTCTTTAACCTTCTTTTAAAATAGAGACCGATTTGTGAACGTAGTTTCTCACCAAGTTCATTTAGCTTATCATCGGAAATATTTCTTTTAACCGGCTTCTGATATTGTCTGGAAAAGTCTTTTGCGCTTCCTAATAGTCCTGGAACGACAAAATCTACGATGCACCATAAATCGACCATTGAATTTTCCACGGGGGTTCCGGTAGCAGCTATTTTAAAATCAGCCTTTAAAGCTTTAATGGCATTTGTTACCAGTGTTCCTGGAGTTTTAATTTTTTGAGCCTCATCAATACAAATAACAGCCCAATTCACCTGTCCGAAAACAAGCTGATTCTTTGATTTCCTGATAGTTTCGTAATTGGTTAAAAATATTGAATGCCTTTTCAGATTAGAGAGATTGATCTGGTCTCTGTCAGAACTGTGAAGAATATTAATATCAATACCAATATTGAAAAATTTTCTTATTTCTGCATGCCAGTTTTCCAATAAAGTTATTGGCGCAACAATTAAATAAGGTTTTTGCTCTTTGTTTTGAGTTGAGTTATGCCAATCAATAAATGATAAGATTTGAATGGTTTTCCCCAATCCCATATCATCTGCCAGTAATCCGCCGGGATAACTATCATCAAATAAAGACTCCATCCAGGCAATACCTTCTTTTTGGTGGTCATAAAATTTTATTTCGTCTTTCAAGCTGGGCGGATTTTTAAATTTATGAATAAATGTGTCAGGGCATGGAACCGGCAATTTTTCATATTTTTGATATTTATCTTCATAAAGATTATCTTCAATAATCAAAACTTTCTTTTTAACAGGCGGTTGCTTTACAATTTTTCCGTTATCAGGTTCAGTTATTTGTTTTACAGGTATTTTGAGATTTTTTAACTGCTTTCGTGCTAAATTGATAAGCTTTTTAGCTTCTTCAACCGGAATTTGCTCTCCTCTGAAATCAATTGTTTCACCTTCATCTGATTCAGCTTTATTGCAAGCTTTCTCCAGATTTTCCAATTCATCATTATCAGGTATAAGGATTTTTCTTTTTTCCTGTCCTGAATCAATAATAATCCCTGGAATCCATTCCGATTTATAAGGAGATATAAAAGGAAAATATTTCGGCTTGTACAAACCAATTTTAATTACACGATCACTGAAATTATCAAGGTTAATAATTTCAGGGTCAAACAGCTCATGCGGAGATTCAAGGATTTTTTCTTTTTTTTTGCCGCTTACAATTCGATTTTCTTTTATTTTCTTTAGTTCATTCTGCTGATCTTTATTAAACGGAATGCGTATGCGTTTATTATTTTCATCTTTTATTGTATAACTTTGTCTGACTTTTGAGGCATCATCAAACTTTTGTTCAAATTGCGTTTGAATATTGGAATTTTCCTGTTCTTCGACTTCAGGTAATATTTCCAGATCACCAGCATCATTTTTCTTCAGTTTTAAGGATATTTTTTCAGGAAGAAAAATCTGTTCGTTTTTCAGGTAGGAATCGAGTATGGCGGCAGAGTCTTCGGATAATTGTTTTATTCCGGCAAATTTTGTCAAGTTTGTGGGGAAATCTCTTTCATCAAGATTATTAAATTCATCTACTGCCCCGCAAAGTTGATATTGCTTCAATGGCAGAAGATATTCAGCGCGATTTTGCAGAGTCAGTATGCATCCTGTACGGTTTCCAAATAATTGGCTGCCATGATTATATTCATAATACTTCAATACAAGTTTAAAGTCTGAATTTTGCAGCATCCCCGCAGAATCAATCCTGATATCAAACGGATAAAAATCCGGCAGATTTAATATTTTTTGATCAATGGAAGACATGCGGCATATCTCTTCGTGAGGGATAAATATTTCGTTATCCTCTTTGTGCGCCAATCCATTTTCCAGCAATTCCTGGAATAATAACCCGACAGAACTTTCTGAAGTTAATGAACTGTCTGAAAAAACAAAATATTGTTCATTAATTTCGTACATTTAAACTCAAATTCCCAAATGTTCTTTTATCCAAAATTTAAATTTTTGCTGCCAATTGCCTTGATGAAACACTCTGCCTTCATCTCTATGATAACAATATCCGTCTTTTAATCTTACTGCCATTTGCCTGTTATTTGAATTTTTTAGTTGACTCAAACTAACTCTGTCCCAATTCAAATTTAGTTTATTTTTATTCTCAGATTTGTAAATATAACATGCACCGCCTGTTTGACTGAATTCTACAAAATGATAATTTTTAATTACTAAAACAAAGGAACTGGTTCCCCCACCATATTCAAGTATCCCGAGTTTATGTTTTAAAATAGCCGGCTCTATCTCCTGGTTGTTTCGTTTAAAAGACAAAACCGCTACATTATCCATATAAATTTTAAAGTTAGTTACATGATCTATGTAACGATTCCAGAAAATACGTCTACTTGAATCCATCGATAGCTTATCAAAAAAGAGATAAATAAATTTTTTGGCAAGCCAATTATTTAAAACCTTTCTCGCACCCTCTAAATTTTGCCTGTCATTTTCATTTGAATTTACCCATGGAGACCAGTTATGATCTGAAGAAGGATCACCAATATATTGAAAACAGAAATTAAGCATTTCCATACGTATTGATTCAGAAGCACTAATTTTGTCCAGTTTTAAAACAATTTTTTCAACACATTTTTTATGAGTATCTTTTGAATCATGTTCTTTTAAAAAAGATAAAATTTCATCAATTTTGTTTATAAAATCAGGAGTTCTGGTAATAAGCTTTGTATAAGTTTCCGCTGCTTCACCAAAATATTCATAGTGTGCCATTGATTGAGGTATTTCAAGAAAGTCTGAAACATTATCCAATCGCTCATTTCTTTTGATTATTTCGTCACATAAGGCAATAATTCCATCAGAAGGTAAATAATAAACAGCCTTTGATTTGATTGCCGTAAAATTTCGATTTTGCGTGTTAATATTTTGAAGTTTTTCAGAAATAAGTTTTTTTAGCGGTTCTGTATCTGCGCTTATCCAGTTTTTCATTAGGGCATAAAAAAGTGGTAGAAGCATGCTGATTTT
>JAYEKN010000087.1 GCA_034661015.1 Candidatus Cloacimonadota bacterium | reverse complement strand
TAGCATATCAAGTAAAATATATTCTTCATCCTTTTTACAACTCATCCCCTAACCCCTTCTCTTCAAAGAGAAGGGGAACTTTTGTCTCCCTCTATCCGCCAGCTGGCGGAAGGGTCGGGGTAAGGTCGAAAAATAGCACTTTACGGATAGATACTAATTAGCGGCTTCCATAAGGTCGTATTATTAAGCACCTTGCGGATGGTTTTTTTCCAAACCTCCGCAATGGTGGTCGTTTACATATCTCAACCATTGCGGAGGTTTAGAACCATCCGCAAGGTTTCGGAGTTTACGGACGCATTCTAATTATTATCATTTTAATATTATAATTTATTTATATTAATTTGTGAAATTAGCGCTTACTCTTTTTACAACAGCCCTTTTTCTTTTAGTAAGGGTTCTGGATTGATATAATTATCTTCAAGTCCCAAACTATCTTTGTCCAGCCCAAAAGCGAGAGCCAAAAGCTGGCTAAAATAAAATATGGGCATCTGTTTAAAAGAATCATCTTGTTCTTTTATTTCTTTTTGGCGGGAGTCCAGATTAAATGCACAAAGAGGGCAAGAGGTTATAATCGCATCAGCACCATGATTTCTGGCATCGGTAATAATTTTTTTTGCTGAATTAATCACAATTTGTACTTTGCTAATAGTATGATAACTTCCGCAGCAGCGATGTTTGGAATTAAAATCAACCGGATCAGCACCAATTGACGAAATGAATTCTTCAATTATACTGGGATTTTCCGCATCATCAATTCCGATATCAGGGGGACGAAGCAGCATACAGCCATAATACGGTGCGATTTTAAGCGATTTTAGAGGGACATTCACTTTCTGTGCTACTTTTTCAAAACCAATTTCTCTCAACAATTCAAAAAAATGAATAACTTCAACTTTACCTTGATAATCTTCTTCGAGGTACATGAAATCATTCAATTTTTTTAGAGTTTCCTGATCATTGTTATTAATAAATTGATTGCTTCTTTTCAAGGTATTAAAACACATTGAACAGAGAGTTAACATCCGATATTCATTATCAACTATTTTTTGGGAATTCATCTCTTCGACTCTGATAAAATTTCGCATAGGGGCGATATGGTGCATATCATCGTCAGAAGTTAATGATTCAACTGTACCACAACAAATCCATTTAGGTATTTCTACAAATTCTATCCCGAGAATTTTAGCGGAGTCAAGGGCAGATCGTTCAAAGTTCTTCGCCTGATCTTTCAAAGTACAACCCGGGAAATAAGGTATTTTCATTAATTGAGTATTATTATTTTTCATAATTTGATTCCGCCCCTAACCTGTTAATTTTCTAAAAGCACCGACATAGGCAATAGCCGGCAATCTTTTGGCTTCTTCGGGACTAATATCTTCCACTTTGATATGATTAATTGCTGTTCGGAGATTTATTTGCCTTAGAGCTTCTGCAACTTTTGAAAGGTCTAATCCGCGAGGACAGCGTGCCATGCATCGCAAGCACGAAGCACATATCCAGATTGTTTCAGTCTCCAATACATCAGACTGTCCCAGTTGAACTTTTCTCATCATATTTGCTGGTGTGATATCCATATCATCTGTGAATGGACAGCTACCGCTACATACGCCACATTGATCACAAACGGTAATTATTTCACCACTAATGCTTTCAACTTTTTTCAAAAATTGAGTGTTTTCATCTTCAAGCCTAATTGTCTTCAACATTAAATCTCCTTATTCTTCGGGAATAACCATTCTTGTAATGAATTACTGATTTTTATTCGTTTCTCATGAGGTATCGTCCCTTTATTTTTTGCTATTGTTTCCATTTTATTTAGCAGCATTGGAAATTTTGTCAGCATCACAGTAACAAATTGAAAAAATTCAACTCTATCCGGTGAAATCCCGACAATTTCCAAATTCTTTTTGACCAATTTAATGTTTTTTTCTACAGCGTCAATGCTTCCCAAAAATGGGGTGGACTTTTTCTCACAATCACCAAGGAATACTGCGTCTGCACCAAGAGCAAAACTTTGAAGAATCAATTTTGGAGTAACTCTACTGGAACTTGGAACTCTGATTATTCTCGTATCTACAGAGTATTTGTTTTTGGCATTTCCTACACTATCCGATAATTTATATGTACAAATACTGTCTGCAAAAACGATGATCCGTTTGTCTGATTCTCTCTTATCTTTCAGAGCAGCTTTTACTTCTGAAAAAAGTTGGAAATTGGTAAACATGTTCAGATCCAGAGCATCCGAGTGGCAGGATGAGAGGCACATTCCACAGCCCTTACACCTATTTTGATCAACAACCGCGATGTTATCAGCATTCATTGAAATGGTGTCGTATGGGCAACTGCTAACACATTCTCCGCATCCGTCACAAAGTTCAGGATGGACAAATGCTTTACGCGGGTCCATTGTAATGCTACCTTGATTTAATAGACGCATAACTCTCGCAGCGGTTGCACTGGCTTGAGCAACCGAATCAGGTATATCTTTTGGTCCTTGAGCAGTTCCGGCGATAAAAATTCCATCTTTCTGGGTATCAACCGGGCGAAATTTCGGGTGAGCTTCTTGTAAAAATCCGTCCGTTGATTTAGGAATCTTTAATATATCAGCAATTTTTTTACTGCCGGCACTTAATTCCAATCCCACCGAGAGAACAACCGTATCGAATTCACTTTCAATAATTTGTCTATTCAATGTATCTTCTACTCGCAGATTAACTTTTTCTGATCCGGGATTTTTAAAAATTTCACTTGGTCTTCCTCGAATAAACTTAACTCCCATTTTCTGGGTGCTCTTATAATATTCCTCGTAACCTTTTCCGAAAGTCCTCATATCAGTATAAAAAACATAAATATCTTTATCTGCTCCGGCTACTTGGGCTGAATGCATTATAAGTTGGGATAATTTGGTGGCGTACATACAGCAAACGCGAGAACAATATTCATTACCTATTTGTTCATCCCTTGAACCCACACATTGAATGAAGGCAATTTTTTTACCAATATCGCGCACTTCTGCCCCTTCGGATTTTTTAACAATTATTCTTTCCATTTCAGGTGCAATTAAAACATTTTCATATTTTCCGTAACCGTATTCAGGTTTGCGACCTGCATCAAACACATCGTGCCCTGTTGTCACAATAATTGCGTCAATATCAAGTTCCAGATACTCTGGTTTGTTTTCAAAATCAATACAATTCTGAGGACATACTTTTTCGCAAAGTCTGCAAACATTAGTTTTGCCGGATTTACGCCGTGCCTTTTGGTTTAAACAATTTTCAACATCAATGAGATATCTGTTGGGTACCGCAAAATCCATGGGAATATAAATTGCTTTTCTCTTACTTATTTTCCACTCAAATTCGTCATCAACCGATACGGGACAGGCTTCTGCACACAAACCACATGATACACATGACTCAGAATCCACGAAGGCAGGATGGTGGGTCAAAGA
This sequence comes from Candidatus Cloacimonadota bacterium, assembly GCA_034661015.1. Taxonomy (NCBI): domain Bacteria; kingdom Pseudomonadati; phylum Candidatus Cloacimonadota; species Candidatus Cloacimonadota bacterium. Next base: position 1,211 of record JAYEKN010000087.1, on the reverse strand, counting down.
AACTTTGAAATTACCCAAATTACCATCAACTTTAGTAATTTCAGAATAAGTGTGTAGGGTTATATTTTTATTTGTTGTTACATCCGCCATTTTGGGACTAAGAATACAAGCGGCACAATCGTTGGTGGGAAAAGTCCTGCTAAGCTGAGCCATTTTGCCACCGATCGAAGCATCTTTTTCAACCAAGTGTACTTGATATCCGGCGTCTCCCAAATCCAGAGCCGCCTGAATACCAGCAATTCCAGCCCCGATTACTAAAACACTCTTACCAATATCCATCTTGATTTCTTCTAACGGATTGTTGTTGCGAATCCTGTCTATACCCATTTCTGTAAGATTTGTAGCTTTCTCGGTAGCTTTTTCCAAATCATCATAATGTACCCAAGCACATTGTTCGCGAATATTCACCATCTCAATCAGATATGGATTCAATCCAGCTTGTTTAGCTACATTCTTGAAAGTTTCACCGTGAAAAAGAGGCGAACAAGCAGAGACTAAAACTCGATCTAAATTATGCTCTTTGACATCATTTATGATCATCTGTTGTCCATCTTCGGAACACATATGTGAGTAATGTTTTGCAAATACAACATCATCTTGGTTGTCAACATACTTTGCAACTTTTTCCACATCTACTATTTCTGAGATGTTACCACCACAGTGGCATACATATACTCCAATTTTCATACGTCTACTCCATATCTTTTAAATTTGATAATTTGAATTTTGGGATTTTGAATATTGAAATCATATTCTATGATAAATTTTAAAATATTATTTTCTGAAAGCACAAACATATTTGTCAAGAAAATTAATCCGAAAAAATAATCTCTAATGTAATATATAAAAAATTATATTATTTTTTAGAACCGCGAATTTATGGCTTTTGCTATTCTTTGTATTTATTGCTTCCCTGAACAAACAGATCGTTGCCTTTCACATCGTTCGCAACAATGCAAGGAAAATCTTCAACTTCCAATTTTCTGATAGCTTATGCACCAAGGTCTTCGTAAGCAATTATTTCTGCTTTTTTGATGCAGGTGTGATCGGATACCCACCGAAGAATCTACAGCCGGCAGCTATAGCACCCTCGGCGCAAGCGATATCTCCACGCATAAAAAATTCACCGTGTAATTTACTTTTCTTGAACAAGATTTTCCTCCAGTGAATTTAAACTAATACTTGTTTCATCTTAAAATAATCATCTTCTT
>JAYEKN010000086.1 GCA_034661015.1 Candidatus Cloacimonadota bacterium | reverse complement strand
TACTTTACGGATGCACATTAATTAGTTGGCAATTGATCTAAAAGTTTTTTTGCTTCTTTTCCCCAACGGTTATTTGTTCCGAAGCGATTTATCACATTTTCATAAAACATTTTAGCTTTTTGATATTTTTCTTCTTGCTCATAAGCCATTGCTATTTTGATACTTGCATTCACGAACCATTGGCTGTAACTGCTGTAATCATATACGATTTTGAGCAATGTTTCTATGGTTTTATCGTATTTCTGTAAACCATAATATGATTCCCCTATCCAATAGTATGACTCAACTTTTAGGGCTGGATCGTTAACTTTCACAATAATATTCTGGAACAATTCGATTGCTTTTTCATAATTTTTATCCATAAAATAGCAATAAGCTATCTCAAAAAGAGTTTGCGGTTTCAGGTCAGGTGAACCGAGTCTGTCCAGTAACAATTGATACGCTTCAATGGCAACCATCCACTCACCCATTGTTTTGCAAGTAAGGGCAAAATTTTCTATCGCCTGTTTTGCCAGAGTTCCTTCAGCATCATTTTCAATAACAACTTTGTAATATTCGAGCGCTTTATTATAATTTCCAGCAGCGAAATCCATAGAACCGAGTTTTAGATAAGCGTTATTCACTAATTCCGAATTAGGATATTTTTTAATCAAATCTGACAATTTTTTTTGTGCCAATTCGTAATTTTTCTGTGATAGAGCCATCAAAGCCATCTGAAAATATGCATCGTCTCCGAATCCGGCTGAAGGATATTTTTTTATGATTTCATCAAAAACCTCATTTGCTTTTTCTTGGTTGAGTTCAGAATAATAGATACCTTTTTCCAGTAAAATATTTGAACTCACTTCTGAATTATTCTTGATAGTTGTTTCAAATATTGCTTGATAATTTTCCGCACCTGTTCGGGATTTGATTCGATAATTTGCGATAACACCATTTCCGGCGATCTGATTCCAATTTAGATATTTGATTTTTGTTCGGTCTTCATAATCACGCGTGAGGTAAATTAGCTGCTCATAATTATCCTTTGCAGTTAGAAAATCACCAATTTCAAAATTGATACTTGCAAGTTTTTCAAGGTCAATTAATAGTTCTTTCGAGGTTGAGTCGGTTTCGATACATTTTTTCAAAATTAAAATTGCATTTGCCTTTGCTCCCATTTCCAAATAAATATTCGCCAGATTTCGCCTATCGGAATTTGTTTTCTCCTTGATTTTATTGGAAATATCCACAGCATCCGAATACAATTTCTCGCTCGTATAAAGCGAGCGCAATTTTCGATAAATCTCATCCGAAGGATTCTGAGAAACAAGAATTTTATAATAATAAATCGCTTCTTCATAATTTTGAGTTTGCAAATAAATATCACCGAGCAATTCAATTCCTTTCCAATAATTTTTATTCTGCTTAAAATCTGTTACAAATTGTTTTAGAGATTGCAGACTTTTTTGCCAATGCCTAAGTTCCTTTTCGGCAAAACCGATATTAAAAAGCAAATTACCATTGCGATTTTTATATAAATCGGAAATTTTTTTGTATTGATTGAGGGCAGCAGAATAGCTTTCATTTTGAAGATAAATGTTTCCGAGTAACGAATATGCTTCGTTTCTGATTATTTTATTATTGGTAAGAGTTGCAGATTGCTGCAAATAGATGATTATATTTTTTTGCTCTTCAGCAGAAATTTGTGGGGATTGAAGTAATGCTTTTGCGAGATTGAAATATACTGTTCCAATCTGTGAAAAAGTGTTATATTTTTCGACAAATTTTAGAGAGGAGTGTTTGACAAATTCTACATATTCGCGCGAGCCTTTTTCATATTGCATCCCATTTAGCGAGATCATATAAAATTCAGCAAATTCTTTTTCAAAAATATTTTCATCTCCAAATTTATCAATAATTGTATTGAACACAAATTTTGCTTGTGAATAATATTGATTAAAATCGGAATTGTTTTCGTATGCAAATTTTCCGGCAAGATCAAGATAAGTTTCCCCCTTGAGTAACAAAAAGGATGGATCAGAATCGAATTGGCTATTTTTCTCCAAAACCTGAATTGCTCTTTGAAATTGTTTTAAATCTTTTCTGTATATTTCGACGATAGAGACGATTGCTTCCTTTTTACTGCCACTACTTATATACCCAAGAAAACTTTTCATCAAATTATCCAAAGCCACATTTTGCTCTTTGATTCGGAATTTTGTTAAATAAACTATCTGCTCTTCAATCTGTTTTGATTTGCCAACGCTCACCCGCCCCATGCTTTGAAGAGTTTGTAAAATGTCCAAGGCTTCTTTATACTGTCCGATTTTCTCATAACATTCAGCCATTTGCAGATGGACATTCTGAAATAATTTGCTTTGAGGATATGCGGTGAGTAACATTTGATAATAATTTAGGGCTTTCTTATAATTCCGGACAGTTCCCTGATAAATAAAGGCGATGTGAAAATATACGCTGTCAACTGAAACAAATTTTGGATAATGCTGAATCAGATCAAGATATTGGGGAATAACTTTCTCGTAGAGGTTTTGCTTTTGAAGAATATCAATTCTTTGAGATTGAGCGAGATATTGCAATTTCTCGGATGAATTTTTAAAATTGCTCTCTTTTAATTGTCTTAGAGCGAGGGTATAATTTTTTTTTTGCATATATGCTTTGGAAACGAGAAGATGGATTTTAGACATAAATTTACTTTGAGGAAATTCCTTCTGAAAATCTATGCAATTGGTGATTGTTTCATCAAAATCTCCTAATTTAAAATTCAAAGTAGCAATCTGATAGGCAACAAAATCCAGATTTTCGGCATCGTTAAATTTACGGAAATAAGTCTGAAATTCCGCTTTTGCCAAATCATATTCTCCGGAATCGTTGAGAATATCTGCATAAATAAGGACCAATGTTTTTTCGTATTCTCTTGGAGTGAAGTCTGTTAAATTGTTTTTGACGATCTCACGAGCTTTCTGCATATCCCCTTTTTGATAATAATAATTCACGAGATTTTTGGCAGCCAACCAACGTGCATCCGATTCTTCATAATCGAAAATGATTTTTTCCAGAGCAAGCACATACTTTTCTTGCATTTGATTTTCCTGATAAACATTTGCGAGGATAAGGAGGATAGCCGGAATTTGGGAATTTTTCGGGTAATTACGCAAAATGTCTTGGGAAGTTAAAATTGCCTGATTGAGCTGATCTGAATTTTTATAAGCAAGAACCAGTTTTTTTAGCGATTGCAATGTGAATGGACTTCGCGGATAATTGTCCACAAGAAATTGATAATTCGTGGCAGCGGCTTTATAAAGCTTGTATTGAAAATCGCTTTCCGCTAATCTGTAAGTTGCGTTGGGGAGTAACTTTGAATCGGGATACGCTTTTATAAAATGGGTATATGCGTCAATAGCTTGGGGAAATTTCTCTAATTCCGAATAACTATTTCCAATGAAAAGATACGCTTCCTCTGCCTGTTCGGAAGTGGGATATTCATCTATCAATTCTGTGAATTTATTTATCGCCTCTTCGTAAAGAGTATCGTCATACATTTTTTTGGCAAAGCGAAAATCATCCGCTAAATTTGCAAACAAACTGCTGAATAAAAAAAGCCCAAAAATTACAATATATATTTTTTTCATAATTACCTTTTGTGAATTATTTTTAAATATTTCACTCATACTGCCAACATTTTTTTATCTGGATTGTCTTGGCAACTTTTTGGAAGATTTTTATAGCCAAGTTGTGGTGCCAAAAAAAAATCTTTGCGAAAAATGCGGATTATTTGTATTGAGATTTCGATGAACGTTTTCACACTGCTTTTCAAAATACCTTTCGCAAAGGTTTTTTATCCCGAGCAAGAATTAATATTGTTTTATCGATTTCAGATAAATAATTCAAAAACTGTTGCTGCGATTTCTCACTCAAATACAAGAGCGGATCATCCATTATCAAATATTCTTCTTCACCGGAAATTGTAAAAAGAATCTGGAGTATTTTTCTTTCTTCGCTGGAAACAGAAAATATCGTCCTATTTTCACTAATATATTTTTGTAAATCAAATTCAAATATTCGTGCAAGTTCGTCCATTTTTTGAGTCGTATTTATTTTTTTCCCACGAGACTTGTTATTCTCATTCTCTGTTAAGAATTCATATTCGTCTTTAAGGTTTGGAAATACAAATTGCTTGTCCGGTTCCTGAAAAAGTATGGAAAGGTTGGAAAACATTTTTTTCCAATTTTGTTTTTCATAACCGGCAATAATTATTCTTCCTGATTCGAGTTTTTCTTCTCCTGTGATCAACTTTACAAGCGTGGATTTCCCCCACCCGCTTTGTTTGAAAATGCCTAACTTTTCTCCTCCATTGACCTGAAAAGAAAATTCATGCAAAACATCCTGCGGGGATGGTATTTTATAAGAAAACGTAACATTGTCGAAAATGATACTCATTCAATCTGCCTTTCTAATTATGGATAAGACCTGCGGTAAAAAATATGACCACGAAACACACAGAAAAACACGGAAAATGATATTGAATCTTAATTTCTGAATATCGTTTGTTTTCTATCCGGTACATAAGAAAACATAATATTGTCGAAAATGATACTCATTCAATCGTCCTTTCTAACCAAAAAACTTATACCACGAAACACACAGAAAAACACGGAAAAGAGTA
>JAYEKN010000085.1:2336-4667 GCA_034661015.1 Candidatus Cloacimonadota bacterium | reverse complement strand
TTATTTTCCCAAACCGATATGGATGAGTTTGAAAAATATGCTCAGCAACAGGAACAGGAATTTCAAAATTATCAGATGCAGCAAGATTCTATGTTTATTCAATATAAGGATCAGATTGAGAAAGAGTGGAACGAATTCGTAGAATCTTCACCAAATGAATGGGTAACTTATTCCGAAGATTTTAAGGGAAGAAGTCAGGTTGATTTTGAAAAAGGCGAAGTAAAGGTAGAAGCGGTGGTAGAAGAGGATGAACCTCAAAGCGAAGAAAAAGCAAAAGAGATCGTCAAAAAACAGCTAACAAAAATTCTCGAAGAGAAAGATGAAACCGAAGAACCAATACTTAAAGATCAGATAAAAGTGAAGGATGTTGGCATTGTAACTAAGGAAAATCTGGATGAAGCAGTTGAAAAGATTATAGAAACAGGAAAAGTTACTGAAACACTGGGCAAGGACGAAAAGAAACGAACCAAATATTCAATCGTTTTGGATATGGTTCCCGACAACATTCAAATTCGGGTAAACAAATACAAACCGTTTATTGAAGAACAATGTGAGAAGTTTGAAATTGATCCGGGTCTTGCACTTTCCATAATTCATACCGAATCTTTTTTCAATCCACGTGCTTATAACAGACACGGAAACGCCTATGGTATGATGCAGATCGTTCCGAAATATGCAGGGACTACCATGAATTACGTTATATTCAACAAAAAAGGCAAACCATCTTCTTCTGTTTTGTATAATCCTGAAAATAACCTTGCAATGGGGATTGGTTATATGCGTTGGTTGGCGGATAATAAATGGGATGAAGTAACAAACAAGGAGAATCAGTATTATTGCATTGTTTGTAGCTATAACGGCGGTCCCGGAAGTGTATATAAGGCGATGACCGGAAAAATGAGAGGAATTAGTGAGAAGAAATGGAACAAAATGATGTCCTCTTTAAGCACAATGGATAATGATGCTTTGTACAAAAAATTACGCAAAGACATTCCTTGGGCAGAAACAAGAAAATATATTGAAACCGTAAGATCACGCAGAGAAAAATATTATAAAAATTTGTAGGAATCTTGTTTTATAATGTGTTTAAAATTGAAAAAACATAATTCCATAAGAAAAGGAGATTAGTGTGTTGAAAAAACATTTGTATTTGTTTTTGATTATTTTATTTTTAGTTCCTAATGTTATTAATGCAGCGATTCCCGAATGGGCAGAAAGATACCAAAAAGGAAAATCAATCAAAAATGCGGACGATTATTATTTTGGAATTGGCGAATCAATCCAATCACGAGGAAAAGCAGATGATAATGCCAGAAAAGAATTTTCCAAAAATGTGGAAGTTCAAGTCAAATGTGTTGAAAGCGAAATTGTAAAAGATAAAAATGGTAAAGTATGGGAAAAATTTGTATCAGTTTCCGAAGTCGTAACTGATGTGAATTTGGGCGGAGTAAGTATTACGGAAAGGTTTAAAGATCCCGATACCGGAACAAATTATAGCATTATTCAAATTAGAAAAGATAAATATAACAAATTGGTTTACGATGAACTGCAACGTAAATTAGAACGAGAAATTAATGAAAACAAAATGGCGGAAGCCGGGGAAAAAGAAGGTATCCGTAAGGCACAAGCACAATTTAAACTCTGGATTCAAAATGAAAAAAATAAAATTGATCACAAAATACAGCAGTTTAAATTGAAGCAAAATCGGAAGCAGGAAATGGCAAAATTGATGGAGCAATATAAAAAGGAATATGAAAATTTCCTTAATTTGCAACCACCCGGAAAAGTGCTCTCATTTTATAATGCCGAACTATCTGCAAAGAGTAACAGGATTTCCCTTGAGTTAGGAATTAGTCCATTTTCCATACAATCAGTCTATTATGCTCGCAAATTATGGAAATTGGAACTCGCTGCTTATTCAGAGTTTTCGGACAATAAGTATGACAGACAGGACATCGTTTTTAAATATCAATTATTGCCCAATTCAGGTGCTCTTTACAAAACAACTTTTGCTTTGGGTGCGATTGCTTATGCAAATTCGATGGATAATGATTTCAAAGACTTAGAAATAAAATTCACTCCGTTTGTTACCGGAAATATTACTCTTCCCAATTTGTTATTTTCGTATTTATCTTTTTATGGTGATGTGAGAAAATATTCTATCGGGCTCAACAGCTATGTTTTATACGGACACCTGCAAGATAAATTAAGTGCAATTTTGGAATTCGATTATATTGCAGATAAAGACCACAGAAATAAATACGGTGATGAATTTCTAATCCAGCCCGGCATAAGATTTAAAACAGCAAATAATGTATATTCAACCCTTGC
>JAYEKN010000085.1:0-2236 GCA_034661015.1 Candidatus Cloacimonadota bacterium | reverse complement strand
AACGTGAGGTTTGGGAGTTGCATTTTGAAATATCACGCCTGCCCCGTGAAATCTATTTTCATATTTCATCGGGGGATATTTTACTCCAAAAACAAAGAAAAATATCACGGATATTTTACTCCAAAAACAAAGAAAAATATCACGGATATTTTACTCCAAAGCAAATCCCGACTTGGACATAACAGACAGCGTCTGAGTTGGGATTTTGTGAACAATAAAAATTCAAATATTGGGTAGCTCGAATTGAATTTACTTGATAACCAACAGAAATTATTGCATCAAGATTGTAATACTCAATATTTCTTGTAACTTCTCGTTTGCCTTCGGGTTGAACTATCCGGAATTTCCGAATAGTTGTTTTTTCAGATAATTCATTTTGTTTATAAATGTTTTTAAGATGCTCGTTAATCGTTCTTACATTCACATCAAAAAGTGTTGTTATCAGTTTTTGGGATAGCCCAATTGTCTCATATTCATACCGAACCTCAATTCCGTCTTCTCCGGCTTGCTGAGTAAAAATCAAAAATTCTGCTGTGCTGTTTCGTATTAATCTATTATTTTCATTCATATTTCAATCTCTCCAATATTCTTCTTTTAAGCTATTCTCTTGTCAGAAGAAACACTTTATTGGTCAAGTAGAATAATTGATACTTTTATTGGGTGTAATGGTTGGCGTATGCGGAGCTCTTTCATATCTTCTCTCAATCTGAGCTGATACGCTTGTTACCGCCAGATATCTATCAATAATTCACAGATTATTATAACAAAACAATAATGTTTCTAAATTGATGCATTTTTATATATTAAAGGATATTTGTTAGGATTAATAATGGAATCATAACTTAAATCTATATCAAGATCAGGCCAATATAAATGTCTTGGTGATTCTTCTATAACATTAGAAATGTTTCTTATTGTCTTATCTTTAAACCAGGGAAATGATTCATATGATAAAAAAAACTCTTGATTATGGGCAAAAATCCAAAATCCGTGTGATGAGATATTTGTAATTTCAATAGATGAAATGCGCATTCCATTCATTAATGAATTCATTATAATGCTCCTCAATAACTTTTTTAATATGTTTCAACTGCTTTGCTGAAAAAGAGTGATTAACTGCCAATTCTATTGTTGGCTCTAACCAAAATTTCGCTTCTCCATCACTGGACATAATGTGTATATGTTTTCGTTCCTCTTCTCTTGAGAAGAAAAAATATCTTAAACCATTTTCTCTGTAAATTGTTGGACTCAAACTATTACTCCTTTTTTATTTATAATTCCCAAACAGGATTTTGTGAACACTAAAAATTCAAATATTGGTGAATAATGTTTCGCGTGTGCGGCGGGATCGGAACGATCACGACCGAACAAACCGACCAAAGTTTGAATCGGAACGATTCAGACGAAACAAATCACGAGACTGAACCGCAGGCACTTTTGTTATAGGAAATTACTTTTTGATTCACGTTTATTCTTCGAAAATATCATAATAATCAGTTAAAGAATCTCGCCATTCTTTTAGATTCTTTTCAAATTGTAAAAACTCATCATTTGATGCAATCCAGCTTTTATCCACAACATAACCACTTTTCTCACCTTTTAATTTAATCAATATTTTTATTTCTTTTCCTGTAGAAAATTTGTAAATACCACCAAGTTGTACTTTACTCCATAATGAATTATTTAATGGATTGGAATAATCTTTCAATCCTGAAGGAAGTGCAAATTCTGCAGTTTGAATTAAATCAACATATGCTGCCAAGGCAATTGGATCATTTATACAATTAGGAATATTGTAATCGATACTTTGTGAACTGTTTGCTGAAGTCCTCCAACCAAATTTTATTTTATATGGAAGAGCAGGACAAGAAAACCATTTATCTTTACATACTAGATTGTAATAATTTTCCTCTTTTTCTTTTTTTACTTTTAGAACAATTGGTAAATTTTCTTTATTTTCTGGAAGATTACTTACAATTAGCTGAATTGATGGTTTAATGTCAGATTGAAGATTAATATTTGGTGAATCCCAAGTTGATTCACCTTGCCAAATGAGTTCATCATTAGTATTCATAATTTCAATTGAAATGGTATGAGTATACGATTTTAATGTTTTTGAAATATTTTGGGATATTACGTTAGATTTATTACTAAGTGCACTTATTGTTTGTGCAATACTAACTCCTAAACCTAAAGATGTCAGAGAGCCTGATGTTGATAACAATGCTGATGAATT
>JAYEKN010000084.1 GCA_034661015.1 Candidatus Cloacimonadota bacterium | reverse complement strand
CTTACATATTTTGCAATTTCTCCCGCACTTTTGCGCTGAACATATCCATCACCCAAACGACGAAAGCAATGAGCCAGATAAGAAGTCCGACGTTATGCCATCTGAGGAGTTGCTGATTTTGGAGCAGGAGAATACCGATTCCACCACCACCCACAAAACCCACGATGGTTGCCATACGAACGTTGATGTCCCAACGGTAGATAGTGAAGGCAAGATAGGGGGAGATAATTTGCGGAATTACCGCATATAACCAAACTTGCAAAGTATTTGCACCGGTTGCCTGCATCGCTTCGATTGGACCGGAATCAATGTTTTCGATCTGTTCGGAATAGAGCTTTGTAAGCGATGCTATCGAATGAATCATCAGGGCGAGCATTCCGGCGAAAGGACCGATACCGACCCAAACGCAAAAAATAATTGCCCAAACGATTGCCTCAATAGAGCGAAAGATCGTGGCAAAAGTTCTGACCAAAATATAGACTGAATTCCCGATAAAATTTTTTGGCATAAGATTTCTCGCAGCGAAAAAGCTGAAAATAAATGCGAAAGAAATCGCAAAAATCGTGGCAAGCAAAGCCAGAAAAATTGTTTCTGCCAATGCACCCAATGCTCTATCAAGAAGATCCGTATTTTTTCGGGTATCTTTGAGAATCACATTTTTATATTGTCCAAATTCGAGTTTGCCGATCCGCTTTTCATAATCAGCGGTAAAATCATACTGATTCGAATATTTGCTTTTTATCAATGTTTTAGTAGCAGCAATTATTTGTGGTGAAACATTTCTAATCTTCTCTAAATAATTTTTATCTATGACAAATCCGGTTCCCTGCTCGGCATTTTGGATAAGTATCATTTCCGATTTTTCAAAATATGATTTTCCAAGCAGTCGCTCAAAACTTTTCACGAAAACAGTTTTAGTAGCGAATTTTTTGTGTTTCATCTTCTCGCAGATTGTAATTATGCTTTGAGGAATATTATTCTCGTTATATTTTTCAATGGATTTTTCAGTTATTTGATAGCCAACTATGCTGGGATCGAAAATGCCGGATGAGATACCTTTTGCATTTTTAAATTGAGTAAAGAATTTTATCGGTTTGACTCCTACGATGTTCCATCCCACTACGAAAGTCAGTAACAAACCCACAATTACGAACCAACTCCAAAAGCTCTTTATCCATTTTTTTTGAAGTTTTTTCGAATGTAAAAATATTTTTCTACCGATCGAATCTCCGAGAATGAAAAACAAAAAATCGAGAATCAGGGCAAAGACAAAAATATACATTAATGAAAATTCAATGTGAAACCATTTGTTCATTAGAAAATAAATACTGGCTAAAATATAGATCCAGAAAATTAAATCTACTGAAAAACCTTTTAAGATACCGGCCAATTTAGTTAAATTTTTGTTCATCTGATTTCCACCTCTTCTGCGTCTTCGCCATAGATTTGTTTAAATCTTTTGTTATCTATCTCTGCGGGAGAACCGTCAAAGACAAGTTTACCATCTTTCAATGCCACAACTCTGGAGCCGTATTTTCTGGCGAGACTCAAAAAGTGAAGCGAACAAATGACGGTAATTTTGTCATTTTTATTCAGAATTCCGAGATATTTCATTACCGAATCCGCAGTGGCTGGGTCCAAACTTGCCACAGGTTCGTCTGCCAAAATCAGTTTGGGATGCTGCATCAAAGCACGCGCAATTGCCACCCGTTGCTGTTGCCCCCCGCTCAAATTCCGAACAGTTTGGTTTTCAAAACCAGCTAATCCAACTCTTTTTATGTCTGCTCTAGCTTCTCCCACGATTTTTGAATCGAATTTTGGAAATATGGATTTCAGATTGGACAAATATCCCAATCTGCCGGCAATTACATTTGTGAGCACTGAAAGATTTTTAATCAAGTTGAATTGTTGAAATATCATCCCGATCTCTCGGCGTGCATGGCGAAGTTTTTCACCCTTCAATGAGCGAATTTCTTCATCATTGAAGAATATTTGACCATCAGTTGGCTCTATTAAACGGTTAATACAACGCAGAAATGTAGATTTTCCAGAGCCGGACAAACCAAGAAGAACGAGGAATTCTCCCGATTTTATTTTCAGATCAATCCCTTTCAATGCGTGTGTTCCACTTTCATATTTTTTGTGCAATCCTTTTGTTTCAAGTAAATAGTCCATTTTTTCTCGCCTTATTTAATAAATTTTTTTGCATTTAAATTTAATGATTCCAACGCATTCCGAACTATATCATAATCGGAATCTTCAGAAGTAACGAAGCCATCAATATCATACGTGTCTTTAAATATTTTTTTGCCCTTTTCTGTCCGGACGATCTTTATCAAAGCCGAAATTATGTTCTGCTTGATCTCGGGTGCCAAGTTTTTGCTGAAGGTTACAGTATCATTGGGAATCCAATCCGAGAAAGCAAATATTTTAATTTTTTCCGTAACATCCGGATAAGTGTTTAAAACATGCATTCTGGCATCGTGGATTTCATTTCCTCTTTTGGGAGACCAAAAAGTGCAGGCAACATCAGCAGTGCCTTGATAAACAGAAATAATTGCCTGAGGATGACCACCTGCGAAAAATGTTTTTGCGGGAGAAATACCTTTTTCTTTTAAAATTGCAGATGGATATATATAGCCGGAAGTGGAGGCAGCATCCGTATATGCAACCGTTTTACCTTCTACATCTTTTAGCGAATCAATTCCGCTATCCGCTCTTGCCAGAAATTGCCCTCGATATTTTTCCAATCCATTTCTAATCGTGGTTAGCCCAACTTGTGCATCATATAATTTATTTGCCAAAATATATGCAAAGGGTGGCAACCAAACGATATCGGCTTCATTGGTTCCCAAAGCTTCGATAACAGCTGCGTAACTGATCGGAACAGCAACATGAAAATAATATCCGGTTTCTTGCTGAAGCATTTCAGTAATTTTTTCTCCGTCAGATAATATTTTACCGGCTTCTACTGAAGGAACAAAATACATTTTGATCGGATTTCTTTTTGAACCGAGCGGTGCTTGATTTTGACAACTCGTAAAAAACAAAAGAAGAGTGAATAAAATGGATAGGTGGAAAGATTTTAATTTCATATTTTATCAGGATTAAATTGATTTCCCATCTATTCAGCGTTTATCTGCAAAGGTCAGTCTAATCTGCGACCCGTCTTTTATAAAATCTCTATTTGACAAATTGTTGGGCATTTACATTCAAACTTTCCAAAGTCTCTCGCACAATATCGTAATCACTATTGGAAGATTTTACGAATCCGTCTATGTCATAAAGGTCTTTCAAAATGCGCTGACCTTTTCCCTGTTTTGACATTTCCATCAGAGATGAGATGATTTTATTTTTCATTTCAGGAGGAAAATTTCTACGGAATGTAACCGTATCATTCGGAATCCAATCGGTAAAGCCAATTATTTTTACTTTATTCAGGACATCGGGATATGTTTCTAACACACTGATGCGAGCATCGTTAGATTCTTCATCATCAGAAGGTGACCAGAAAGTACAGCCAACATCCGCTGTTCCTTTATAAACTGCGATGATAGATTGGGGATGCCCACCCGAGAAAAAAGTTCTTCCCGGTTCAATTCCATTTTTTTTGAGAGTGGCAGAGGGATAGATATAACCGGAAGTTGAAGCCGCATCCGTATATGCGATTATCTTACCATCAATGTCTTGCAGAGTTTGAATCTCGCTATTATCACGAGCCACAAATTGTCCTCGATAGCGTGACTCACTCCCGCGAATAGTTGTGAGACCGACTTGTGCTCCGTATTTTTCATTTGCAAGAATGTAGGCAAATGTAGCGAACCAGGCGATGTCTGCTTCCTCGGTCCCCATTGCTTCAATAACAGCTGCGTAGCTTGTGGGTACTGCAACATCAAAATAATAGCCGGTTTCTTCAAAGAGCAATTCAGCGATCTTTTGCCCATCGGATAAGACTTTACCGGCTTCCATTGAGGGAACAAAATACATTTTTATCGGATTAGATTCCGAACCCAACGAACCTTTTTTTGCACATCCGGAAAAGAAAAATAACAAAATAAAAAATACTGTAAAATATTTTCTGAAAATCATAGATAACTCCTTAAATAAATATTGAAACGTCAATTTGATTTCCCCAATATCTTTGTCAATCTATTTGAGGATTCATATTTGAGCAGGCACCGTTTACGTATTACGCTTTTCCAAAGCGTTCTGTGTTTTGTCGTTTCGGAGAAACCGGATCCGTATTACGCTTTTCCAAAGCGTTCTGTATTTTGTCGTTTCGGAGAAACGAAATACGAGGTTTTCGTATTTTCAACGGAAATTAATTTGTCGAGGTAAAGTTTCATTCAAGAAGAAAACTGGTGGGCCCAAGAGGAATTGAACCTCTCACCGCCCGGTTATGAGCCGGGAGCTCTACCAACTGAGCTATGGGCCCTTAATATAAAAAATATTAGAAGATTTGTGTTACCGAATAGTGCGATTTCTTGTCAAGAAAATTGGGGTTATGATTTTCCAATTTCTATTTTTAGATTTTTTTCCTCCTGTTTTTGTCTTCTTTTCCATTTCTCCCCCTTTTTTTGCTTTCATTTCTGAAGTAAGCAAAAACAAATTGCTGCATAATGTTTGGAGCACGCCACGATTCTTCTTGCTTTTCTTCTTGCTTATTGTGGGCACGTTTGTTATAG
>JAYEKN010000083.1 GCA_034661015.1 Candidatus Cloacimonadota bacterium | reverse complement strand
TTTATCCCTTCCCTGCGGAACCAAGAACATTAATGTTTTTGTGTTTATACATCTTGATAAGTTCTGCTCGGGCTGGTCCAAGATATTTACGGGGATCAAAAACAGGGGAATTTTTTGCAAGGAATTCTCGAATCATTGCAGTCATTGCCAGACGACCGTCCGAATCAATATTGATTTTGCACACCGCGGATTTGGTAGCTTTTCTTAGCTGATCTTCCGGCACACCGGTTGCACCTTCCATTTTTCCACCATACGCGTTAATTATTTCAACGTATTTGGGAATTACGGAAGAGGAACCGTGCAGCACAATCGGAAATCCGGGAATTCTTTTCTCAACTTCTTCGAGTATATCAAAACGAAGCGGAGGAACTGATTCGCCCGGTTTAACTTTAAACTTGTATGCTCCGTGAGAAGTTCCGATTGAGATGGCAAGAGAATCAACACCGGTTTTTTTTACAAAATCCTCTACATCTTCCGGATTTGTGTAGTGGGATTCTTCAGCGACCACATCGTCTTCTATTCCAGCAAGAACACCAAGTTCACCCTCTACGGTAATGCCGTGTTTGTGAGCATACTCCACAACTTTTTTTGTAAGCTCTACATTTTCATCATAGGGAAGGGATGAGCCGTCAATCATCACAGAAGAAAATCCGCTTTCAATACAACTTACGCATAATTCAAAGCTATCTCCATGATCGAGGTGAAGTGCCACCGGAACAGGTTGGCCCAATGTTTTCATCATTTCAATAGCACCTTGAGCCATATACTGGAGCATTGTTTGATTAGCATATTCTCTGGCTCCTTTTGAAATTTGAAGAATAACGGGCGATCTTGTTTCAACGCAAGCGATCATAATTGCCTGCAATTGTTCCATATTATTGAAATTGTAAGCGGGAATTGCATAGCCGCCTTTAGTGGCTTTTGCTAGCATATCTCTCGTATTTACAAAACCAATTTCAGTATAATGAGTCATAAAACACCTTCTTTCTTTAAAAAATTCACCTATTCTTCATCTTCAGATTCTGCAGGTTTGTCATTTTCATCAGGTTCGGTTGTTTCCTTAGTCTCATCATCTGCTTCTTCATTTTTTTCATCTTCTGCCTCAATATCGGAATCCGGATCTTCATCAATTTTAGGGAAAAATTTCTCTTGGGAGGAAAGATAGATAAATGTTTGAGCAGCTGTCATATAAGTAAAAATATATGCAATGCCGATGGCTGCAACAACGATTAGGAAAATGCTGATAATAAATCCGGGGACAGTGTACCAGCCACCTGCTGATGCCGATGATTGGAGTGAGGGAAAAATATAATTCAAAAAACCAAAATATTTTGGTATTGTGATCTTGGCAAACTCATTACCCATTACAAAATTTGCACCCCAGTTTGTTACTACCACCGCTCCTTTGAGAATATACAGAACAAAAACGGAAGCGATTATTCCAACTATTGCAGAAATAATGCTGGTAACAACAATATAAATCCCGTGATCTTTTACAAAGTGATACAAACTGATAATGCTATCCATCGCAGAATTCTGTTCCACGCCAATAATCACAGCACCAAATTTATCGGCAAACAAAAGAACAACGAGAGTGAGCATCAAAAATACCGAAATCGCAAATGGAATTATATACATAAATGAAAGCCATAATGAACCTACAATCGGAATCGCTCCAATCGCATAGAAAAATAGCTGCCCGAGTGCCATAAGTACAAAAATTACTATCCAGCCGATGACATAAAATAAAAATGTTTTCAGATGTTTCTTCAGAAATTTTCCCACATCTTTCCAGCCTACAAAAATTTCATCATCTACAACTTCTTTGCGGATTGAAAACGAAATACACATACGAGTTATGAAAAAGATAAATGATATGAGGACAATTGCTAAGAGGTTTTGAAAATTGAGCAGAACTTCGGGGGAAGTATAATATACGGGATTCAGAATAAGATGTCCCAAACTTGGTTTGAAAAGGATTATTGCAATGATCGCTGAAATGAGCAGAGCAAATCCTGATAATAACAAACGGTGAAAACGAAATGAATGGTTCCAGGCTTTAAAAATATCCATAAAGCGAAAAACCTTTGCTTCTTTTTCTTCCATAAATTCTCCTATAATTATATTTTTTGATTGATAATATTTTTTCATAAACCAACTTTCTTTGTCAATTATATCCGTAAATTAATTCAAATAATGAACGTAACTCAACCATCCTTGATTGAGAAGGATCTCAATTAAACACAAAATCATTACATATTTTCCGAAATTAATTGACATATGATAACCATTTTTGTTTTGAGAATGTAAAAAATAAATGTCCTGAAATACACATCTGAATTATAGCAATCCGTAAATGTTGAAATAAAATATTTACCATCGCAGATTGTGTGTTTCGCACTAAGAAAGGATTTTATAATGAAAAAATCAAGAATACAAATTAAAATAGAGAAAAAAATTTTATCACTCCTTGCGAACCAACCCAAAGAAGTAGCGGAAATGATTTTTGCGGATGAGGAGATACAAGCCTATCAGGATTATGCAAACGTGGTTTCCATAAAAAGGCTCGGATACAATGATCACGGACCGGTTCACATGTCCAAAGCGGCTCTGAACGCCATCATTATGTTTGATCTGCTTCACAACTCCGGAATCAAAATGAATTTGGAAAAAGAAAAATTGGGTGGCTTGAAAGACAGTAAAATCGCAGTCATTATTTCTACACTACTCCACGATATCGGGATGTCAACCTCACGAGATGTGCATGAATTACTCGGAGCAATCATCGCAGAACCCATTGTAGAAAGGCTTATGCAAACAATTTATCCGAATGATCTCAAAATGAAAACGATAATGAAGTCTATTGTTTTGGAGGGAATCATCGGGCACATGGGGACTCATAAAATAAATTCTATTGAAGCCGGCTTGGTTTTGGTTGGTGATGGTTGCGATATGGAAAAAGGAAGATCACGAATAACAACACTTCTAACCACCACTCCCAGAATTGGTGATATTCATAAATATTCCGCAAACTCGATTGACCACGTCAGAATTTCACAAGGGGACAAAAAGCCAATCAAAATCACGGTAGAAATGAGCCAATCTGTGGGGTTTTTTCAGATTGAAGAGGTTTTATATCCGAAAATTGCATCAAGTCCTATTAAGCCATATATTGAACTTTACGGCGATGTGAAAAACAAAAAAACATTACAATATTTATAATTTTAACAAACTATCAGGAGACGAAATGGAAACCATATTAGCAAAAATGAATTCAAACCCGATTCTTTGGGTAATAGCGGGTGCATTGTTGATTGTGGTCGTAGTGGCAATCGCCAAAAAAATCTGGAAGATTTTCTTAGTAATCATTGTCATTGTTTTGATTTATGTTGGTTATTTGTATTTCACAGGTCAGAAGATTCCTCTTACAAAAGAAGAACTAATTAAGCATAGCACTGAAAAACTCGAGAAAATTAAAGAGAGTAGCAACGAAGTCGTTAAGGATGTAAAAAAAGACATAATTGATGGAACCAAAAAGGAATTTGAAAAAAACAAAAAAGAGTTGATCAAGGAAGCCAAGAAAAAATTAAAGCATAAGTAGTGTGCATCCGTAAAGTAGCCTTTTTAATCACCTTGCGGATGGTTGCTTTTCAACGGGATTTGTTATCCGCAACCTCCGCAATGGTGGTCGTTTACAATTTCAACCATTGCGGAGGTTTTCAACCATCCGCAAGGTTTCAGAGTTCACGGACAGACTCTAAGTAGCCAATATACCTAAAAAAAATCTTGAGTCAATCCGCCAGCTGGCGGATTAACCTAATATTTTCAACAGGATTGCTTTTAAATTTATTCTTTATGAAAAAAAACCGGAGGGAAATTAGTTGCTTTTTTAATTTTGATCTACATTCCCTACAAAATAAATTTTACTATTAAATTAGTAAAAATAAAAAAAAGTATGGTGCAAGAATGAAAACAATAAAAATATTATCTGTAATTCTAATAATCACTTTTGTTATCGCTTTCCAAATAAAACTGACTGCCCAAGAGAAATTAACCGCTTTGCAAATCGTCGAGAATGCGATTAACAAAGTTCAGGGAAACACTTCACAGGGAACTCTTAACATGACAATCATTCGTCCTACTTGGTCGCGGGAAATTAGCATGAAAATCTGGTCAAAAGGCATGGAGTATTATATGATTTACATTTCCTCACCCGCTCGAGACAGGGGACAGGTTTTTCTCAAAAGAGAGGAGGAGATGTGGAACTGGATTCCCACAATCAGCCGTATGGTAAAAATTCCTCCCTCGATGATGATGCAATCTTGGATGGGTTCGGATTTCACCAATAACGATCTGATCAAACTTTCTTCCTTTGTGAAAGATTACAATCATTCCCTTATTGGTTCGGAAGAAATTGATAGTATGGCTTGCTACAAGATAAAATTTGAACCGAAAGAAACCGCCGCTGTTGTCTGGGGAAAAATTGTTATGTGGATTTCCAAAACGGAATTTTATCAATTGAAAATCGAATATTTTGATGAGTATGAAAATCTGGTAAATCGTGAATTATGTTCGAATATTCAGCAAATGGGAGATAGAAAATTACCCGGCAAATTAGTAATGATTCCGGTTCTCAAAAAAGGAAATAAAACAATCTTGGAATATGAAAAAATGGAGTTTAACAAACCTCTCAATGAAAATTTTTTCTCTATCCAGAATATGAAAAGGGT
>JAYEKN010000082.1 GCA_034661015.1 Candidatus Cloacimonadota bacterium | reverse complement strand
TATTATCGCGTTGATTGTATTATGTCTTTTTTGCAGTCAAAATAATTTTGCGAAATTTCAGAACTTTCGCAAAATTATCGATAAATCAAACTGGCATAACTTGACATTCAAAAGCGTGTAATCTGAAAAGCATTCCAGAAAGGAAATGTTAATATGAATCCTCTGCTGATAAATAGTAATGGCTTTTTGCAATCAATTTTGTATTTTCTCCGGCATACAGTTAGCGAGCACATTCTTTTTGCACTTGGTTTTTTGCTTCTTTTCGGATATGTTTTTGGGAAATTGGCACAAAAAGTTAAATTGCCTGTGATTACCGGATATATCGTTTCCGGAATTCTTTTAGGTGAATCTTTGGGCTCGATTATCGAAATAAAAATGGTGCACACACTCCGACCCATCACGGAGATCGCACTTGGTTTGATTGCTCTGGCAATCGGGGGAGAATTTTCACGAGCAAAGCTCAAAGCAGTTGGTAAAAATGTTTTTATAATGACCGTTTTTCAGATAGCATTTACATTCATTCTGACAAGTCTCGCTCTTATGCTTTTTGGATTAGAATTTGAATTCGCTCTTCTTCTCGGAGCAATAGCCTCTGCCACAGCACCGGCAGCTACCATTGCAATAGTTCAAAGTTTGCGAGCAAGAGGAAAATTCGTGGACTATTTATACGGATTGGTTGCTTTGGACGATGCCGGAGCAGTAATTCTATTCGGAATTGTTTTTGCATTTGTGGGAACTTTAATTCCCCAGCAACAAGCTGTAGATCAATCAGCGGCGATCTTGATAATTTATGCTTTTCGCGAATTGTTTTTGTCAATTATCATAGGAATTGTGGCAGGATACATTTTGCACAAGGCAACTTATAAAAAACAAAGCACAAGTGAGATCATGATAATTTCACTCGGAATATTGCTCACAATTATCAGTCTGGCGCATCCTTTACACATTTCATCCCTGATAACAAATATCGTAGTGGGAGCAACTTTGGTAAACTTGTCTAACAAAAATCAACGTATTTCACGAATTCTCGGAAGGATAACTCCACCAATATATGCTATGTTTTTTTGCATTGCCGGTATAGAATTGGAGTTAGGGATTTTTTCAAATCCGAAAATACTTGTTCTCGGAATAGTTTTTGTCCTCGCAAGAATGATCGGGAAATATTCAGGTGTTTTTACGGGTGCAAAAATATCGCATACTGATGAGAGAACTAAGAAATATCTCGGAGTGTGCATGTTTCCGCAAGCAGGAGTAGCACTTGGACTTGTCCTCTTGATTCAAGCATCACCTATAATTATGAACGCAACTAAAGAAATTCAATTACTCGCTATCAACGCCGTAAATATCGTGATTTTCTCTGTTTTTATTAACGAGTTGGTGGGTCCGGTTTTATCGAAATGGGCAATTATTAAAGGTGCAAAACTAAATGAATATTAGCTGCGAATTTACACTGATTTACCCTAATAAGAATCAAAAACATTATTTGTGTAAATTGGTGACTAAACTTCTAAATTTATAATAATTCAAGGGAAAAATATTATGGAACTTAAAGATAAATTATCACAAAAAATGTGTGTGGTTGAATTACAATCAAAAAGAAAAAAAGATGTTGTGCACGAATTGGTTTCTATTATGAAAGATTCCAAGATGTTTTCAAAATTTAGCGAAGAGCAACTTTTTAATGCTTTTATGGAACGTGAAGAAGTAGGTAGTACGGGCTTGGGCGGAGGGATTGCCATCCCACATACAAAGCTCAAGGGGATTGATGATTTTTTGGTGCTCGTGGCAATATCCAAAAAGGGAGTTAACTTTGAGGCTGCCGATAAAAAAAAAGTACACATCTTTTTTGCACTCATCGGTCCGAGTAACAAACCAAATGAATATCTGCAATTGCTTTCCAAGATTGCTCGGTTTCTGAAAAATAAAAAAATGTACTATGATTTGCTTAACGCAAAAACTCCGGAAGTGATTTACGAAACGATTGTTATGGAAACTTCCAAAGAGAAGACAGTTGAGAATAAAATTGAAAAAAAGAAATTGTTATTGATTGTTTTATATGAAGAGAAATTCCTCGAAGATATTCTGGAACTTTTTATTGAAGTCGGAGTAAAAGGATCGACTGTGATTGATTCCATCGGCATGGGAGGGATATTGACAAAAGTTCCTCTTTTTGCGGATTTTACAAATTTTCTTGGTGAAAATAAAAATTATAGTAAAACGATTCTTGCTCTTATCAACGAATCGAAACTAAAACAAATTGTGAACGGTGTGGAAGAAATTATGGGCAATCTGAACAAACACAGGGGAGCAGCAATTTTGAGTCTGGACGTTGATTTCTTTAAAGGGACTATGGAATTTATGTGATACGTGTGAAACTTTAACTTGAGTTATGATTACTTTTTCCATCTTGATTTAAATTTAAAATGCCCTGAAAAATAATGCAGAAAGAAGAAAAAAAACTTGTGTTAATGCGGATAATGATCAAAAACCTCAGTTTCAAAAATTTTAATATAATGAGTTCGCTTAAAAAACCGTTAAAACGGTTCAATATTGGCGTTTGTTATGTAAAATCCACGATTAAAATCGTGGGCTTCTATCATATTTATCTAACTCTTGACATGTTAGTTAGAAGCCCACAGTTTCCGTCGCAGTTTAACTATGCTGCGAGAAATCAACTGTGGGCAAACGCTCTTGTTCAGGGATGATCAAGTTACACAATAATCGGGAAAAAAAACAATGATAGATTTTTCCATCTTCAGCCAATTTTTTCATAGAGAATCCGCCTTGATAAATAACAGTAACACATTATTGGTTCTTGCGGTTATACTAATTACCGGATACATTTTTACAAAAATCGGGGAAAAGTTAAAAATCCCAACGGTTACTGCTCAAATCATCGGGGGAATAGTTATCGGGCATTATGTTTTATTTATCTTTCCGGAACAATCGTATATTAGTTTCAAGCCAATTACAAATTTTGCACTTGGATTCATCGGCTTATTGATCGGTAGCCATCTGAATTTTTGGAAATTGCATAATGCCGGTAAGCGTATTTTAAGTATTGCTTTGACTGATGTTGTTCTCACACCGATCATCGTTTTTATCTCCCTAAAATACGTTGCACATCTATCATGGGAAATATCTCTTATCCTTTCCACTATCTCGATTGCAACTGCTCCGGGTTCCATTTTACATATTATTAGGGAGAAAAGAGCGAAGGGGATATTTTCCAAAACTCTTCTCGCAGTCGTTGCCCTGAACAATGTTTTGACTATTTTGATCTTTTATGTAGCATATTATTTCATTTTTTATCGGAGAAATATTTCTGATTTGAATATTTTTTATACTCTTTGTAAGCCTTTACTTTTATTGCTTGAGTCCATAGTTATTGGCGGAATAGTTGGATTCGTTGTAATTTATTTCTCAAAAAAGAAAAAGATTCAAATCTCATTTCTTTCTCTTGTTGTTCTTGCGATTGTCGTGATTACCGGAGAATCCGAACTCCTTCATATTTCAGGAATACTGCCGAGTCTTATTTTGGGAATTGTTCTCACGAATTTTTCACACCAGCAAAAAACATTTTTCGGAGCGTTCAAGCATATTGAAAAAGAGGTGTTTACATTATTTTTTGTCCTAGCCGGAACGCATTTGAATTTTGGTGCGATCAAATATGCAGGTTATACCGGAGCAATTTTTATTTTTGCGAGACTGATCGGCAAAACTGTTGCCCCGACTCTTGGTGCTACTTTGGCTGGTTCAACTCAAAATATTCGAAAACACATCGGATTCGCATTATATCCCATTGCCGGGGTAGCTATCGGTCTTGTTCTCTTAGTTAATAACAGCGAACTGTTTCCGATTTTTGCTTCTCAACTAACTGCTATTGTGCTAACTGCGGTAGTTGTGAACGAACTGATTGGTCCGATACTTACCGGAAAAGCAATAAAATTGGCTGGAGAGGAACATAAAGATAGAATCCGTTTGATGGATTTCGTGCAAGAAGAATTTATTAAAATTAATCTCGAAGCAGAAAATAAATGGGATGCCCTCAATGAAATGGTAATTTTCATGTATAAAACTCACAAGATACGCGAAATATCTTTGAAAGAATTACAGAAGTCAATAACAAAAAGGGAAAAAGAAATTTCTACAGGAATCGGAGGAAATTTAGCTATTCCGCATGCGATAATTGATGAAGGACCGAACATACGCGGCGTAATCGGTGTTTCCCAAGCAGGGATTCCATTCGATTCAATTGATGAAAAACCTGTCCACATTATCTTCCTCATCGCTACTCCAAGAGCATATTACGATACTTATCATTTGCAAATGCTCGCGAATATTGCAAAAATTTTTGGCCTTCACCCAAATATCAAAGAAAAAATTATTCAAGCTGAATCACCTGAAGAAGTTTTTGCTATCTTTCAAGCCGAAGAAGTAGAAAAATTGAATCCTTTTTTTGAGGACTGATTTACACAAAAATTTCACTTTTCTTGACTATTAATTTGTTCATAAACCAAATTTAGCCAAATAAATAAAAGATTGGAGAAGATGATGAAAGCAATTATTTTAACATTGATTTTAACTCTGACGTTTTCTGCCGGTTTATTTTCCCAAACCGATATGGATGAGTTTGAAAAATATGCTCAGCAACAGGAACAGGAATTTCAAAATTATCAGATGCAGCAAGATTCTATGTTTATTCAATATAAGGATCAGATTGAGAAAGAGT
>JAYEKN010000081.1 GCA_034661015.1 Candidatus Cloacimonadota bacterium | reverse complement strand
TGCAACATCCGTGATGTTGCAGTGTTGTATAAAATATCACGGATATTTTACTCCAAAACGCCATAAATGGCGTAAGATAATTTGTCCGATTTTATACTTATCCGTAAACGGATAGGCTATTTTTTTTCGTGTATTTATGGTTGTTTTTTCACAATTCACAATTAATAATTCATAATTCAAAATTTCCCTTCTCCGTTTTCCGTTTTCCCTTTTCCCATTTCCCTTTTCACCATTTTTATTTTTATTCGTGCATTTTTGGCTGACCTTTTTACCATTGCGAAGGTCGTTGAAGCATGACCATTCGCAAGGTAAAATTCGCATTTCCCTTCTCCGTTTTCCGTTTTCCATTTTCCCTTTCTCCCTTTTCCGTTTTCCCAAACAGATTATCTGTTACCTGATAAAAATTGACAGTTTATCACCAATTCTGTGATTGTCGTATTTAATAAATAAAAATTTTAAGAGGTAATTTAGATGCAAAATGGAAATAAGTTAATTGCTGGCCTTTTGGTTGCAGCAGCGGTATTCTTCATCGTTTGGAATAATTTTTCAAAACCGAATCCCAGCAAAATTATTGCACAAGTAAATGAAGAGGTAATCACCTATGGAAATCTTCAAGATGAAAAGGAGCAATATGCAAATAGCCCTGATTTGCCTAATAATGACTTTTTGATTCAAAGACTTATTAACCAAAAAGTAGCAAAAATCTATGCGAAAAAAAATGGCTATTTTAGTGATTCGGAAATTATTGAAGAATTTGAGTGGCAGAAAAACGAATCAAAAAAATCTCTGCTCATCACTTATTTGCTGGAACAAGAAGGCAAAAAAAATGTAATTTTGGCAGATGCTGATTATCTTGATTATATTGAACTTCATCCATATATTCAGGTGATGACAATATTTATTCCTGTGGCTGGAAGCGATACCACAAAGGCGTATAAGACAATATCAAAAGCATATAAAAAGTTGCTGTCCGGTAGTGATTTCAAAAAAATTCGTGACAAATATATGGAAAAACGTTTCCTTAATGATGTAGAAGGAAAAGAAATTATCAAGCAAGAACTGTTAGTAAATTTATACAACGATACTCTCGAAGTGGAGGAATTCACAAAACCGATTAACACTCCCAATGGATATTATCTGATAAAGCGTTTCACTGACCCAAATTTCGAAATCGTCAAAGAACAAATTCATGATCAATTACTGAATGAAAAACAGCAATCTTATATTGCACGCTATATTGATTCTTTAAAACGCTCAATTTCCATAGATGAAAACAATCTTAAATTATTCCTTGAGTCTGAAGCACAATCTGATAATAATATCGTGATAGTCCATTTTGATGGTTATGATCATGTTGTAAAATTAGGAGAGATCAAACAATATTTTGATTATTTTCTCACTCCCGAACAAATCCAAAATATCGGCTTGCCTGATGTGAAAAATATTGTTAATGAAATTGCTCTACAGGAAATTTTATATGATATTGCCGTTGATCAAGATTTGGAAAGCAGTGATGGATTTCAACTTATCTGGAAAAACGAAGAAAGCGATCTAACCAAAAAATGGGATAATTTTGTCGTTAACAAAGTCTATATGAATATCTTTTCAGAAGGAATTGAAATATCAAATGAAGAAATTCAAGAGTATTACGATAATAACAAAAAAGAATTCACGGAAAATAAAGAAATTCAGCCCTTCAATACGGTAAAATATAAAATCAAATACGAACTCCAAAATCAAAAAATGAATGAGTGGTTTGACAACATTATTGAAGAATATAATATTGTTGTAGAGAAAAAATAAATTTATTACATTTCCACAAGGTAAAGCTATGAAAAAAGCATTAAGCATTCTCCTGATTTTATTAACGATCCTTTCATTATTGGCTTGTAAGGAAAAACGCGAAGATAAAATCGTAGCAGAAGTAAGAGATATAAAGTTATACGAAAAGGAATTTCAATCTCTTTTTAGCGAAGAGGAATGGAACAACTTGTCTGAAGAAAATAAAACAGAAACGATTAATGATTGGGTAGAGATTTCTCTTCTCGCAGAAGAAGCAAAAAAACAAGGTTTAGACAAACTTCCCGATGTGAAATTCAACATAAAATACTCTGCAAAAACTATTCTCGCCAATAAACTTCTTTCCAATGAATTGAAAAAAATAAATATTTCAGAAGGTGAAATCTTCGATTATTACAATTTAAATCGGGCTGATTTTATGACCGAGATCACTACTTTCAAAATTCAAAGTTTTATCGTGGAGAATTGGACGGTGGCAGATTCGGTAATATCTTTATTCAATGGCGGAGAAGCGTTTTACACTGCTGCAAAAAATCTTGGTAGCAATTATAAAGTGAAATTTATTCAAAAAAAAGATGTTAGCACATATTTCTGGAATTATATTCAAAGTATGAAACAATGGAATATGAGAGTGATTCAAGATGGCAAAAATTTGAAAGTTGTTCAACTCCTAAAAATCCAAAAAGAAGACGTGCCAATTAATTTTATTAGTTTAAAAGATTCTCTGCATTCAAAACTTATAGAGGATAAAAGGGAGAATTTTCTGGAAAACTCTTTGGATAGCCTAAAAATCAACTACAATGTTACAATTTATTAATTCATCCCGTAACTCCATCCGCCGGCTGGTATATCGAGAATCCGCTTGCGTGTATTGCCCGTTTTGAAAACAACACGAAGGGACTCGTGTTCTACATTTCCTCGTGGATAAAATTATTATTTTAGGATTTTTTTAATTACCTCACATTTAAGAAAGGAAAATTATGAAAAAAGGAAAATTATTATTCTTGTTCGCAACCATTTTGGTTAGCAATCTTTTTGCTGAACCTGTGGATAAAATAGCTGCCACTGTGAATGACAATGTCATTCTTCAATCCGAAGTAGATATTGCTTATCAAGAGATAAAAGCCGGTGGTCAGCAAACGGAAAATTTGACTAAATCGGATATTTTGCAACTGCTTGTGGACGAAAATCTTATTCTCACCAAAGCCTATAATGAGGGTATTTTTGCTGAAGATGCCCAAGTGGACAGAAGGCTGGAACAGGCAATCCGGGACATTTCTTCCAATTTTCAATCTCACCAACAATTTTTGCAGGCATTACAGATGGAAGGTCTAAGTCTCGATGAATTAAAAAAACGATATCGTGAGCAAATATCAAAACAAATTGTTAAAGAACAGATCCTCAACCAAAAGGTGTATGCAAAAATCAATATTTCAGAACACGATAAAACTAAATTTTACGAAACACATAAAAACAGTTTCCCAAAACGACCAAAAACCGTAAAAATAGGCGAAATAGTGATTGAACCTCAAACAGGTTCCGCCGGTTTGGATACTGCAAAGGATACGATTCAAAATCTTAAAGCCAAATTGGATCGAGGAGCAAATTTCGCCGAGCTGGCAACAGAGTATTCCGAATGTCCTTCAGCATCACAAGGTGGTGATTTGGGATTCTTCGGCAGAGGTGAAATGGTAAAGCCATTCTCGGATGCTGCCTTTGCGCTGGAGATCGGAGAAATCAGCCAACCTGTTCTCACCCAATATGGTTATCATCTTATCATGCTGGAAGACAAAAAAGATGGAGAAATCCGAGTTCGGCATATTCTGATAAAAACAGAAATAGATGATTCGGATATGGAACAAGCGGCAAATAATATTGGGGAAGCTCTGACCAAGCTACAAAATGGTGCTGATTTTATTGAAGTTGCAAAAGAATATTCCGGCTCCACTCAATCACCAAATTCAGAAGATTTTGTCATCACAATTCCGATTGAAAAAATTTCCCAAGTACCTGAATTCGGTAAAGCAATGAAGGATTTGAAAAATGGTGAAATCTCCCCTATCATTGAAGCAGATGGAAAATATTACATATTTAAAAATTTGGGTTATGAGGAAGAACGAAATTTTGAATATGGAGAAATTACTCAGGAAATCGCAAATATGGTCATGCAAGAAAAAAGGCAATCTGAATTGGAGAAATGGTTGAAAAAATTGAGAAAAGAAATTTTTGTGGAAATTTATGAATGATTATCTAATGGAAAATCTGCTTATTCCGATGTGTTATTGTTTCTAACAGTTTGAATATAGTGCATTTGGCACTTCAATTTCATTTTACAACTAATTTTATTTATTGCTAATATCTTCATATTTAATATTATATGTGAGCCCACTTAAAAAAAGGGGATTTAACCATTTCGCCATAAGGCGAATCTAATGATAAAATGGTTAAATCCTAAACTTTTGTTTTTCATTTTTTCATCAATATTCTTCCTTCTTCAATTAACAATTCTGTTATTTTCTTTATAAAGACTTCTGGGGTAGCACCATTAATATCAATAGAATAATCCGCTCTCAAATTAAACTTTTTAAAAAATGTAATATCTTTTTTTATCTCTTTCAAATATAGTTTTCTTTCATTAACTGACAACTTCTTTTCAATCTGTATTGAATCCTTATCGTAAAAAGTTAATCTATTCAAAATGTTTTCTGGCTTATCTGTCAAATTAATTGAAACAATATCCTTTGTCTTTTTTGTAGTTTTATATTGTTTTAAATAATAGTCTCGCATTCCTGATGGTGTGGATGCGATAACCACATCTTTGTCTTTGTTAAACATTTCATTCAGCACTACAGATGTTTTTTCTCTATATCCATTTGTAGTTATAAATTCGTCCTGAATGTATTCAAGAGGTTTTTCAAAATATTCTTCAATCTGGTTATCCAAATCATAGAATTCAAAATCAAGGTAATCTGCTAATAATTTTCCAATTGTTGTTTTGCCAACACAACTTATTCCTAATAAATATATTATCATATTTCTATTTTTTGTACTAGTTCTTGTATGACACCCAACGGTGGCAATATGAAAAGTTGGGCATTTTGAAACACCAATTTTTCAATTTATTACACCGTTTTTATCATTATCAATTGGTATATATTTTTCTTCACAATATTTTTCTATTTCACTATCTGTTTTGAAATAACTATC
>JAYEKN010000080.1 GCA_034661015.1 Candidatus Cloacimonadota bacterium | reverse complement strand
TAATTGCTGTCTGCAACTAAATTTTTTCCATTTTTAAAATTCTAAGATTTTTATGTAATTTTAATTTATACATTTTATTTTTAGAAACCTATTTTTGTATCCACGATTCTGTAAAAAATACTTTATGTACATTTTCCAATTCGCTTTGAATAATTCGTTCCCCCAAAATTTTAAACTTTTCGGGATTATCACTTACGAAGAAATTATATTCACCTTTTAAAATAGAATTTTTACCCGAATATTTCTCATTTACAACATTTGCAACTGCTTCGGCAGAATCAACCAGTTCTATGGAATCGCCTACAACAGATTTGATCATGTCTTTTAAAACCGGATAATGGGTGCAACCCATAATGAGAGTGTCAATGTCCAAGCGAAGCAATTCGTCCAAATATTCGGCAATTACTTGTTTTGTTACAGAGTGGTCAATCCAATTTTCTTCAACAAGGGGGACAAGCAAGGGAGTGGGTTTAGCAAACACTTTACAATCCGGGTTTTGTTTGCGCAGCTCTTTCTGATATGCCAGACTTTTGATTGTTCCTTCTGTCCCAATTACGCCGATTCTATTATTCTTTGTAACGGAAAGTGCTGTTTTTGCACCTGGTTCTATCACACCGATAATCGGAATTTCAAATTGCTCTCGGAGCTTATCAAGTGCAAAAGCTGAGGATGTGTTGCAGGCAACAATTAACAATTTGATATTTTGCTGAAGCAAAAACGCAGCATTCTGAAGAGAATAATTTACAATCGTGTTTTCGGATTTTGAGCCGTATGGAACACGGGCTGTATCCCCGAAATAGATTATATTCTGGTCTGGGAGAGCGTCTTTTACCGCTTTGAAAACGGTTAATCCTCCTACACCTGAATCGAAAATTCCTATTGATTTTTTCATAAGGTTCAAAACAGCAGGGGCGTGAAATGTGTCAATTTATTTGTAAAGGAACTCAACCGTTTAAACTATCCGTTTGAGAAATAAAAAGTTGGAAGGAGACACAGGACTTCATCCTGATGTAAATTAATAAAATTTATTCAGACACTTTAATCATTTTTTTCAATATTTTTCAGAAATATTCCAAATATAGTTGACGTAAGCACGGAATTATTTATATTAAATACAAATTAATAATGAGTCTAAATATGGAAAGAGTAAAAAGGAAATTCGATGAAGTTGGCATACGACCAACGTCTGAAAGGATGAGTATTTTTCGTTATCTCATTGATAACCGTAACCATCCTACTGCCAACATGATATATAATTCTGTCTTGAAGAAAATTCCAACCATATCAAAGGCAACTGTCTATAATTCCTTGAATTTGTTTACGGAAAAAGGGGTCATTAATCCGGTTATGATTACGGGTAATGAAACTCGCTATGATTCTAATACATCACCGCATCATCATTTTCTTTGTGAAAAATGTGGTAAAATTATTGATATTGATATCCAGTGCCCTTATTTTAAAAAAGGGATGATAAAAGGGAATAAAATCAACGAATTGCATGGATATTTTATTGGAATATGCAAAGATTGTCTGGAAAAGCAAAAGGATACGGAATGATTATCAAAATTTTATTTGGTATTCTTGATTCCGGTTGGCTACTTATGTCGGCAATGTCTCCCTATTTGTTTTTTTGGTTTTTGAATGCGGGATATACAGTTTCCCGAAATCAGTAACTTGAATAACCCTTTGCAAGGAAATTAAAATGCCCGAATTACCGGAAGTACAAACAATTGTTAGTGGGTTGAAAAGTAAAATTTTGAATAAGAAGATTGAATCTCTGATCGAACTTAGGGATGGAACGGTTCGATTTCATTCTGTTATCAAACAAGTAGAATTTGGTGTAGTTGATTATATCCATAGGAAAGGGAAATATATCATTTTTGAAACATCTAATGATTTCAAATTAGTTATCCATCTTCGCATGTCCGGGAAATTAATTTTGGCTGAACCGTTTAAAGAACTGCCATCACACACTCGAGCTTATTTTGTTTTTCAGGATAAATCAAAGTTGATTTTTGACGATGTGCGAGCTTTTGGGAAAATTGATGTTTATGAGAAAAATATTTCTGTTCCGGCTTTAGAAAATTTGGGACCAGATCCATTTGTAAATGAAGATCAATTTACTCCAAGATATTTGCGATCAATTTTCAAAAATCGTAAATCTCCGATTAAATCTGTTTTATTAAATCAAAAGGTTATTGCTGGAATTGGAAATATTTATGCGTGTGAAATTCTTTTTCACGCCGGAATTTCTCCCCTTGAATCAGCAAAAAATCTTTCCGCAGATGAGATTGCAAATTTGCACTCTCAGATAATGAAAGTATTACGAGAAGCAATTTTACAAAATGGAACAACAATATCTGATTACAAAAAGATTGACAATAAAACCGGTAATTTCCAAAATTTCTTAATGGTATATCAAAAAAAACAGTGTGAATGTGGAGCAAAGATAATTAAAATAAAACAAGCAGGCCGTTCTACTTATTACTGTGAAGCATGTCAGCAGCTCAGCCGGTCAGCAGCTCAGCACGTCAGCAGATCAGCGGGTTATAGTCTGACCTGCTGACACATATAAAATAAGGAATCAAAATGCGAGATTTTAGAAAACAGAAGGTTTGGCACAAGGCACATCACTTTACGCTGGAGATTTATCGCATTACAAAGAATTTTCCTTCCAATGAAATATATGGAATTATTAGTCAAATTCGCAGAGCTACCGTTTCCATTCCAAACAATATCGCAGAAGGATGTGGCAGAAATTCCGAAGCAGATTTAAAATGGTTTTTTACCATTTCGATGGGATCTGCTTCTGAAGTAGAATATCTTTTTTTGCTTTCTAATGATTTGAATTATCTTTCTAAAACCGAATATGAAAACCTAAATAGAAAAATAATTGAAATAAAGAAAATGCTTTCATCATATATTGTAAAATTACGACCAAAAACAAGGCTGAAATGCTGAGTCGCTGAAATGCTAAAACGCTGAAATGCTGAAACGCTTAAATTGGAGAAAATAAAATGAATCTAAAAACCTTACAAAAAATCAGTTACGGACTTTATATTATTGGTTCCAGAATTGGAAACAAACTGAATGGACAAATCGCAAATTCGGTAATCCAAATTACTTCTCAACCACCGACTATTGCCATTAGTATCAACAAGGAAAATTTTACACATGAATGTATAATGAAAAGCAAATATTTTGCAATATCAATCCTGTCTCAAGACGCAACAATGAAATTGATTGGAAATTTTGGTTTCAAATGCGGGAAAGATTTCGATAAATTTGCGGATGTAAAATATAAAATCGGTAGCACTGGCTCTCCCATCGTTTTGGAAAATACCATCGGATATTTGGAATGTGAACTTGTAAACAGTACGGATGTTGGAACTCATACGATTTTTATTGGTAAAGTTGTGAACGCCGAAATGCTAATTCAAGAACAACAGATGACTTATGATTATTATCACAAGGTATTAAGAGGTAAGGCACCAAAAACAGCACCAACCTATTTTGACCCAACAATAAAAACATCAAAGAAAGCGGTAAAAGTAATGAAAAAGTATGTATGTACGGTATGTGGATATGTATATGATCCGGAAGTAGGTGATCCTGATTCGGGAATTGAACCCGGAACTTCATTTGAAGATATACCCGAAGATTGGGTATGTCCGGTTTGCGGAATCAGTAAAGATATGTTTGAAGAGGAGGTTTAAATGGCTGTAAGAAAAATTAAGGACGGAATATTTTCTGTTGGAGCAATTGATTGGGACCGAAGATTGTTCGACGAACTCGTTCCTCTTCCGGACGGGACAAGTTATAATTCATACTTAATAAAAGGGAGCGAAAAAATTGCCCTGATAGATACTGTGGATTTTGATAAGGAAGATATTTTAACAAATCATTTGAAAAAACTGAATGTAGAAAAAATTGATTATATCATTGCAAATCATGCAGAGCAAGATCATTCCGGTTCAATTCCCATAATTTTGGAACTGTTTCCGGATGCAAAGGTAGTTACAAATTCAAAGTGCAAATCTATGCTGATAGACTTGCTCCAAATTTCTGAGGACAAATTCATCACGGTTAATGACGGTGATACGATCTCATTGGGTAATAAAACTCTAAAATTCATCCTCGCTGCTTGGGTTCATTGGCCCGAAACAATGTTTACTTATTTGAAGGAAGACAAAATTCTTTTCACTTGCGATTTTCTCGGCTCTCATTTGGCTACCAGTGATCTTTTTGTAACTGATAAGGCCAAAGTGTATGAACCCGCCAAACGGTATTATGCGGAAATAATGATGCCCTTCCGAACTCCTATTAAAAAGCATATTGAAAAAATAAGCCAAATGGGAATTGATATTATCGCTCCCAGCCACGGTCCTATCTACGATGAACCGGAATTCATTATTGATGCCTACAAAAAATGGATCTCTGATGATGTAAAAAATGAGGTGGTAATTCCCTATGTTTCCATGCATGGAAGTGTAGAAAAAATGGTAAATCATTTTGCTGATTCACTTATTGAAAAGGGTATCACCGTAAAATTATTTAACCTTATAAAAACCGATATTGGTTATTTGGCAATGTCACTGGTTGATGCTGCCACAATAGTGATCGCTTCACCTACGGTTTTGGTCGGTCCCCATCCTTCTGTAGTGAGTGCGGTTTATCTGGCAAATGCACTCAGACCAAAAACGAAATTCGCATCTGTGATTGGTTCTTATGGTTGGGGTGGACGGATGATCGAACAGATTGCCGGGATGATTCCAAATCTTAAAGTAGAATTACTTTCCACTGTATTAGTTAAAGGACATCCCAAAGAAAACGATTTCAAATTATTAGAAAAATTGGCAGATGAAATTTCTGAAAAGCATAAAAATCTTTAATCAATTTGACCACTAAAAACCCCGAGTGAAATAAACAAATATAAGCATTTCACAGGGCAGGCACGGAATGACACGAAAGAAATATTTTATGGTAAGAAAAAAGTATGAAAAATCTTATAAATAA
>JAYEKN010000079.1:1841-5159 GCA_034661015.1 Candidatus Cloacimonadota bacterium | reverse complement strand
AAAGAGATGAAAGAAATTATAGATGAATTAAATGAGGCGTTGGTTGCATAGATGAGAAAAGATTGGATTGAATGCGAATATCAAGACTTGCTTGATTATGAGCAACCTACAAATTATATTGTTGAAAGTACAAATTACAGAGATGAATACAAAACACCAGTTTTAACAGCAGGTAAATCATTTATCAAAGGTTACACAAATGAAACGAATGGAATCTTTCAAAATTTACCAGTAATAATTTTCGATGATTTCACAACTGCTACAAAATATGTAAATTTTCAATTTAAAGTTAAATCATCAGCTATGAAGATTTTGAAACCAACATCCGAACTTGTAAATATGAAACTTACTTATTATTATATGCAAATTGATAGTGTTCATAATGAAACACATAAAAGATTTTGGATTTCAATTTATTCAAAAAAACAATTACCTCTCCCACCACTTCCCGAACAAAAAGCAATTGTAGCCAAAATAGAACAGCTTTTCTCCGATTTGGATAACGGAATTGCCAACCTAAAAAAAGCACAGGAGCAACTCAAAACATATCGTCAAGCTGTGCTGAAAAAAGCGTTTGAAGGGGAATTGACGAAAGAGTGGAGAAAAGCAAATAACATAAATATCGAAGATAATTTTGTGAAAAATTTAACCGAGATTGGAACTATTTTAACAGGTAATACTCCTTCAAAAAAAAAATCAGAATATTATTCATCAAAAGAATATCCGTTTTATAAACCAACAGATTTGAATGCTGGGAATAATGTGTTTAATTCTATTGATGGATTATCTGAACTTGGTTTCCAGAATGGTAGAATTGCTCCAGCCAGTTCAATTTTAGTTACTTGCATTGGTGCAACAATCGGTAAAACAGGTTTAATAAAAAAAGAAGGTTGCTTTAATCAACAAATAAATGCAATTGTTCCTTTCAAAGAAAACAATCCAGAATTCATATTTTATCAAGCTATTAGCGTTGAATTTCAAAATCAGATTAAAGCAAAAGCGTCTGCAACAACTTTACCAATATTAAATAAAGGTAAATTTTCAAAATTAACAATGATAATTTTTCCACTCCAAGAGCAACAACAAATTGTCCAAGAAATCGAAACCCGTTTATCCGTTTGCGACAATGCGGAAGTCAATATCAAATCAGCTTTGGAAAAAGCGGAATCGTTGCGTCAGAGCATTCTCAAAAAAGCATTTGAGGGAAAACTTCTCACTGAAAAAGAATTGGAAGAAGTAAGAAACGATCCTGAATGGGAACCTGCAGAAAAACTTTTAGAAAGAATTCAAGCTGAGAAAGCAAAAAATGTTAAATCTAAAAAACGGAAAAAAAATGAAACCTTGCGAATGGTCAAAGACCTCCGCAATGGTTGAAGATAAGCACATTACCATTCGCAAGGTCAAGACCATTGCGAAGGTAACT
Source organism: Candidatus Cloacimonadota bacterium (assembly GCA_034661015.1). Taxonomy (NCBI): domain Bacteria; kingdom Pseudomonadati; phylum Candidatus Cloacimonadota; species Candidatus Cloacimonadota bacterium. The sequence goes on along the minus strand of JAYEKN010000079.1, from coordinate 3,736 downwards.
GAATAAAAGGAAAAAGAGATGAGAAAACTAAATTGTGCAATGAAACATTGCATAATTGAAGTAAATTTATGGCAAAAAAACTTAAATTAATGGTTTCATCTACAGTTTATGATTCTGAATCTGATCTAGATCAGATTGAGGCAATCCTTCAAGGTTTTGGATATAAGGTTATTATGTCCAAGAACGGAACTGTTTATGTGCCTGCTGATATGTCAAACGAAGATGCTTGTTTAAAAGCCGTTGAAGAGTGTGATCTATTTCTTGGTATCATTTTTCCTCGTTATGGTTCAGGTATTACTCATAAAGAGATTCTTAAAGCAATAGAATTGGATAAACCAAGATGGTTTATTTCGCATCATTACGTAACTTTTGCCAGAACACTATTTAAGCAATTTATGTATAATGCTGATAAATCTAGAAATGAAGATTTCCATTATAATAGTACATCTGTTTTGGATAAATTAGAAGTAATCGAAATGTATAATGATGCTATTCAAAATAATATTCCGTTTGAACAAAGGAAATCAAATTGGGCTCATCCATTCTTTAATACTTCAGATATATTTCCATTTTTGGAAACTCAGTTCAAGGATATAAAAAGAAGAGAGAAAGAACTCGAAGAGATTTCAGGAGGTTCTGATGAACAATAAACTTATAAAAGATTTAATTAAGCAAGGTGAAAATAAGAATCTGGAGTTTAAATCAAAATACAGCACAAAAGGCATAGCAATAACTATCTGCAGTTTTCTAAATACTGATGGTGGTACACTTATACTCGGCGTTAATGATTTTTCTGAAATCATTGGTATCGAAAATCCAGAAAAATGCATAAACCAAATACAGAATCTTTTATATTCCACAATAATTCCAGAACCAGCCTTTGATGTATTTATTGAGAAAATTGATGATAAAGATATTGTATTGGTAAAAGTTTGGAAAGGCTCAAAACAACCTTACATATATGAAGGTAGTTTATATTTTAGAAAAGGAAGTTCTAGCAGAATTGCTTCGAGTAAGGAAGTTTCTCAACTTATAAATAATCGCCAACTATCAGAATTACATTGGGAAAGACAAACAGTTCATAACTTAAAGCTTGAGGACTTAGATAAGAAACTCCTGGAAAAAACAATTTCAGAAATTAAATCTAATAATCGTGGGACATTAAAATCCAATAAAGTTGTAGATTTTTTGGTTCATTATGGTCTAATGAATAATGAATTATTTACAAACGCTTGTTGTATCTTGTTCTGCAAATATCCTCAGAGATTCATTCCACAAGTAAGAGTAAGATTAACTGAATTTTCTAATAGCAAAACAGATGATTATTTGCCCAAAGACGAATTATACGAAGGTAATATATTTTTTATTATTGATAAACTAGAAACATATTTTAATGGATTAGGAACCAGAAGTATATTTTCAAATAATCAATGGAAGAGAAATGATTTTGAGTTTCCTCCCAAAGCTCTTCAAGAAGCTACTATTAATGCTTTGATTCATAGAGATTATTCAAGTTTCTCCAGCAGTGTTTCAATAAACGTATATCCTGATAGAATTAAGATTTATAATAGTGGACATTTACCTGATGAATTAACAGTAAGTGATTTAAAGAAAACTCATTCTGCCCATCCAAATAATCCAGATATAGCACATATTGTTTTTTTAAGAGGGATGATAGATAAACTTGGCAGAGGAACATTAAAAATATTAAATCTTTGTAAAGAAGCAAAACTAAAAACTCCTAAATGGTCTGACAAAAATGAAGGAGTAACGATAGAGTTTTACGGACCTAAAGAACATCCAACAAAAAGAATCAGTAATAAGAATCTAGAAGTTTCTGTAAATGATGCTGTAAATGATGCTGTAAATGATGCTGTAAATGATGCTGTAAATGA
>JAYEKN010000079.1:0-1741 GCA_034661015.1 Candidatus Cloacimonadota bacterium | reverse complement strand
TAACGATAGAGTTTTACGGACCTAAAGAACATCCAACAAAAAGAATCAGTAATAAGAATCTAGAAGTTTCTGTAAATGATGCTGTAAATGATGCTGTAAATGATGCTGTAAATGATGCTGTAAATGATGCTGTAAATGAGAGAATCAAACAACGTTATAAAAAAGAACTTCAAATGATATTTGAAGACGGTAGTATAAACATAAATTCTATAATGAATGAATTGGATATTTCGAGAGCACAGGCTCAAAGAGATATGAAAACGTTGAAAATACTAGGTTTTGTGATATTTGTAGGAGCACCTAAAACAGGAGCATATCACTTTACTGAGAAGTATAAAGGAATCTTTTATGAAAAATAATATATACAAATTGAATTATCAAAATGCTACCAATAAATTAAATAATGATGCTGTAAAAATGAGGACAAATAAATGAGTAATACAGCGAGTATAATTTCAAAAGTATGGAGTTTTGCGGGAATTCTCCGTGATGACGGAGTTGGTTACGGAGATTATTTAGAGCAGTTAACTTATCTGCTTTTTCTAAAAATGGCAGACGAATTTGCTAAACCCCCTTACAACCGAAATATAAATATCCCTGATGAATTCAATTGGGAAAACCTGATTTCTAAACGAGGTGCAGAACTGGAAGTTCATTATTCAAAACTGCTTCGTGAATTGGCAAAAGCAAAAGGAACTCTGGGGCAAATTTTTTTGAAATCACAAAATAAGATTCAAGACCCTGCCAAGCTTTATAAAATTATCGATATGATAGATAAAGAAGAATGGACTTTGATGGGTTCCGATATCAAAGGAAAAATTTATGAAGGCTTGCTCGAAAAAAATGCAGAAGATACTAAAAGCGGAGCAGGACAATATTTTACACCGAGAGCATTAATAAAAGCGATGGTAAAATGCGTTCAGCCAAAACCACAAAAATCTATTTGTGATCCCGCTTGCGGAACAGGTGGTTTCTTTCTGGCTTCTTATGATTTTATCGCTGATAAACGATTGAACAGAGAAGAGAAAGAATTCCTGAAACTTAAAACTTTTTTTGGAAATGAGATTGTTGCTAACACACGCAGAATGTGTTTGATGAATATGTTTTTGCACAACATCGGAGAAATTGACGGGGATAGTTTCATTTCTTCCACAGATGCCTTAATTGCCGACACAGGAAAGCGATATGATTATGTTTTGGCAAATCCGCCTTTCGGTAAGAAAAGCAGTATGACTTTTACAAATGAAGCAGGAGAGCAGAAGAAAGATACTCTTGTTTATAATCGTCAGGATTTCTGGGCAACAACTTCCAATAAACAATTAAATTTTGTGCAGCATATTCACACGCTCTTAAAATCTGATGGAAAAGCAGCGGTTGTTTTACCTGACAATGTTCTGTTTGAAGGCGGAGCCGGTGAAACCGTTCGTAAGAAATTATTGGAAAATACACAACTCCATACAATTCTAAGATTACCAACAGGAATTTTTTATAAGCAAGGTGTAAAAGCGAATGTTTTGTTTTTCGATAATAAACCAGCCAGTAAAGAGCCTTGGACAAAAGAAGTTTGGATTTACGATTTCCGAACAAATATCCATTTTACACTAAAAAAGAATCCGCTAAAATTTGAAAATTTGAATGATTTCATTAAATGCTACAATCCTGAAAATCGTTTTGCCAGAAAAGAAACATTCTCTGAAGAAAATCCTGAAGGTCGTTTCAGAAAATATAATTACGAAGAAAT
>JAYEKN010000078.1:4013-5233 GCA_034661015.1 Candidatus Cloacimonadota bacterium | reverse complement strand
GTAAACACAAAGCCAAAAATCGAGGAATTCTATCGGGCTCTTTTAACCGAAAAGCCGGAAGTCTCCGTAATTATCGAACAAACAATAGAATTTTCCGATGAAGTTACTTGTGATGAAAATACCTTTCAGATTGCTCCGAGTAAAAAGCAGGGAGAAATTTCCGCATTGATTCCGCCGGATATCGCCACTTGCAAAATCTGTCTTGCGGAAATTGAGGATGAAAAAAACAGGCACTATAATTATCCGTTCACCAATTGCACAAATTGCGGTCCCAGATTTTCGATAATCAAGCAGCTGCCTTACGACCGAAAAAATACAACGATGGACGAATTTGAGATGTGTCCGGATTGTAAAGAAGAATATAAAACCATTTCCGACAGACGTTTTCATGCACAACCAAACGCCTGCCCGGAATGCGGTCCACAAATTTCACTTTTCAAAAAAGAAAATGATACGGTAAATAAAATAGCTCACAGCGAAAATTCCTTAGAGAAAACGATCAATTTGCTGAAAAGTGGAGAAATTTTGGCAATTAAAGGGCTAGGCGGATTTCACATTGTCTGTGATGCTCTCAACATTGGAACTGTGAAAAAACTGCGTAAATTGAAAAGCCGTCCCCAAAAACCTTTCGCACTTATGGCTGATAAAATTTCTACAATAGAAAAGTATTGCTTTGTCTCCAAAGAAGAAAGAAAAATGCTTTCCGGACAGCAGAAACCGATCGTGTTATTAAAACGCAAAAGCAAAAATTCGCTTCCCCAAATTGCACCCGAAATTTCCCATCTTGGGTTTATGCTTCCTTACACTCCGCTTCATTATTTGCTTTTACGAGAAATGCACCTGCTTGTGATGACCAGTGGAAATGTGGCAAACGAGGCTCTGGAAAAGGAAAACGATTCGGCTTACAAAAATTTATCAAAATATTCAAAATATTTCCTCATTTATAATCGAAAAATATTTAATCGGGTTGATGATTCAGTTGTAAAATTTTGCGGTAAAGAAAAAATTATTATTCGCAAAGCACGAGGATTTACTCCTTTTCCAATTAAATTGAAGAGTAGGTCAAGTGTCCCGCTTGACAGTATAATGAAAGAAGCAAAATCGGGCATTCAGCCAAGTAAATCCATTGAATTGAGTCGTCCCAGTGAAATAAAAAAGATAAAAGCATTTCACGGGATAAACCAGGGACCATTCCCTGACGATGAACCGATTTTCGCAGC
>JAYEKN010000078.1:0-3913 GCA_034661015.1 Candidatus Cloacimonadota bacterium | reverse complement strand
GGTGCGGACATGAAAGGAAGTTTCGGTTTGCTGAAAAATTCTATATTTTTGGGAAGCCAATTTTTAGGGGATTTGCAGTATGCGAGCAATCTAAAATTTTATAAGGAAACTCTTGCTTATTTCAAAAAAATGTTTGAGATAAATCCCAAAATCGTAATCGCGGATAAGCATCGAAATTATTTTTCTACCCAATTTGCCGAAAAATATGCGGAAGAAAACAAAATTCCCATAAAATTTATCCAGCATCATAAAGCTCATATTTATTCCGTAATGGCAGAGCATGGTTTGGAAAAAACTATTGGAGTTTCTTTTGACGGAACCGGACTCGGTGATGACGGACAGATTTGGGGTGGAGAATTTTTTGTAATAAATGGGAAAAAAGCAAAACGAGTCGCTCATCTGAAATATCAGCCGATGGTTTCCGCTGATATGGCTGCAAAAGAGCCGTGGCGAATGGCTCTTATTTATCTGTATGATGCCTGCCCGAAAATGATTGATAAATTTATTCCGGACGAAAAATATCCGCAAAAAAAATTCCTGCTGCACATTTTACGAAACCGGTCGGCAAAAATTATGAATTCCAGTATGGGCAGACTCTTTGACGCAATTGCCTCTTTGATCGGCGTTTGCAATTACAACACTTATCAGGGGGAAGCACCTATGAAGCTTGAATCAATTGCCGAGAGAAAAATTGATCAGCCGTATTCGTGGGAAATTAGCGGAAATCACGGACTTATTCAATTTGACATTTCTTCCATGATTTGCGAAATTGTTCAAGATGTGAAAAACAAAGTTGAAAAAGGCGAAATTTCATCCCGATTTCATTTTACTATTGCAGAAATTGTGTTTGAGTTATGCAAAAAAATTCAAGCGGAATACGGCTGTAGAAATATTTCTTTTTCCGGAGGTGTGTTCCAAAATGCCGTTCTTGTTGACATGATTTTGCAAAAATTTAAAAGCAGTAAATTCAATTTATATTTCAATCAGCAGGTTCCACCCAATGACGCTGGTATTGCTCTCGGGCAGGTTTATGGGTATTTGCTGGAACTAAATTCAAATTATTAATAGCGCAGCAGTTAGGGACTATTCCCTTTTCAAGTTTCAACTGTTGCTAAACGCCATAATGACGTAGAATAATCTATTTCATTCTATACCTATCCGTGAACGGATAGGCTATTTTTTTCAATTCTCGTTCCCCAATGCTCTCCTGTCGAGAAGAGAGAGACAAGAGTTCCCCTTCTTTTTGAAGAGAAGGGGTTAGGGGATGAGTTGTAAAAATGAATGAAGGATTATATTCTAGCTGATATGTGAGTTTATGTATAGGCACAAATTAATTTAGGCGTTGTTTGCGAGGGGGTAAACCCCCACGCTAAATCGAAAAAAGAATGCTGAAGCATTCTTTAATCCGGATAGCACCGGAGGATTAACTCAAGATTTCCCTTTATGGACAGATACTACTTATTTGTTTTTTCTCTGTGTTCTCGGTGCTCTCTGTGGTAAATCTGTTTAACTTTAAAATAAAATCACTGAAAGGAAGAATTATGAGCCTTTTCAAAAATTTGTCGAAAGATAACATTATCGTAGATTGTGATGCGATAGATAAAAATTCACTTTTGAAAATTATTGCAGAAAATGCAATTAAAAATCCGGATTTAAAGAATATCTCGCAAAAAAAATTACTTGCTGCTTTAAGAAAACGAGAAGAGCTAGTTTCTACCGGTATTGGAAAAGGAATAGCGGTTCCTCATTGTAGTTTTGATAATATTTCCGAATTCGTGATTGGAATCATCACAATCCCGCACGGAATTGATTTTGATTCTTTGGATGGAAAGAAGGCAAAATTATTTATTTACATTATTTCACCCGAATCGAAAAGAAATGAACATATCAGATTATTATCGCATATTTCAAAAATACTAAGTAAAAAATCGGCTGTGGACGAACTACTACTCCTGAAGGACCAAGAAAAAGTACACGCGAAATTCCTTGAAATAACTGATTTTGAAAACAGATTGAGTCCAAAAGAAGATTGTTTTCTTTTCCATATTAATGTGCAACTTGAGGACAAATTTGAAGATCTTTTGCAAATGTTCGCTGAGATGGAAGACTGTTTTGAGTATGTGGTAGATGTTAATGATGCTACCTATTATTTACATAGATTGCCTTTATTCGCAAACTTTTGGAGCGAACACCGGGAAGGATTCAACAAGTTGATCATCGCAACCGTAAACAAATCATTTGCCAATGAAACCATACGAAGAATAAACACGATGATTGACGAACTTGATGATAAATCCGGAATTATGATGACCGTCCAGAAACTTTTTTACTTTAACGGATCGTTGAATATCTAAAGGATTATAATAATGGAAAATATTCTTCACTTGCAATCAAACCCGCTCGCAACAATCTTGCTGGTCGGATTAATCACAATAATATCCTTTTATTTTGGTAAGTTGATGAAATATGTACATTTGCCTTTAATCATCGGTTATATGCTGATTGGCGTAATTCTTGGACCCTCTATTTTTAATTTTATAAATAGCGGTATCCAAAATAATTTGGCTTTTATCACGGATATTGCACTCGGGTTTGTAGCACTTAGCATCGGATTGGAATTGCGTATTTCTTCCTTAAAGAAATTAGGAATCGGGATATTATACATCATTTTATTGGAATCCTTTGGAGCGTTTATACTTGTTTTCGGAGGTATTTTTTTGCTAACCGGCAATTTGCCAATGGCTCTCATTTTCGCTGCAGTTGCACCTGCTAGCGCTCCTGCCGGTACCGTAGCGGTTATTCAGGAATTCAAAGCAAAAGGAAATCTGACCCGAGCATTATATGCTGTTGTGGGTTTTGATGACGGTTTGGGAATAATCATTTTTGGGTTCGCAGCTGCTTTTGCCCGAAGTATATTGGCGCATCAAAGCGGGACAGCTTCCGAGAATTTTCTACTCCTTATTTTCAATCCTCTAAAGGAAATATTTTTCAGCGTCGCTTTTGGAATTATGGTGGGAATGCTGCTTTCGATTTTGGCAAGAAGATTAAAAAATGCTACGGATATTTTTATTATTATATTCGGTTTTGTGCTTATTTCCGTGGGATTTTGCGAAGTTGCACGTCTCTCCCCGATTCTCACGAATATGGTGGTTGGTGCTATTGTCGTAAATACTCAATCTCGCAATTTGGTCAGAAAGATGTCTGAACGCCTTCCACATATAATGCCTTTGATTTTTATCTTATTTTTCACTCTTGCTGGCTCGAGTCTTCATATTTCCGCACTTCCTTCGTTGGGTTTATTGGGTTTGATTTACGTTTTCACCCGTTCTGCGGGATTGATTGGCGGCTCTCGGCTTGGAGGTATTATTGGAAAAGTTGAGAATAAAATCAAAAAATATCTTGGTTTGGGAATCCTTTCTCAAGCAGGAGTGGCTATCGGTCTCGCTCTGATAGTTAAACATGAATTCCGAGGTCTCGGGAAAGTTGTTGATATTGTAAATGGGATCGAAATAACTTCCGGTGATCAGTTGGGTACTATTGTCATCACAACTGTAACTGCAACCTGTATATTTTTCGAATTGATCGGTCCGATTTTGACAAAATACGGTTTGAAAAAAGCCGGAGAAATTCGCGAAGAGGATTGATCATTTCCTGTGTATAAAAATTTTTTATGCAAAGGAATATGGATGAGTATATTCTATATTTACTAAATTTATTAACACAATTTACCTTTTTTTGATTGAGTGTTGAAAATGATAGTGTAAAATCGTTTTATGAAAACGAATGAAAGGGCAAGCAATGGAACATGATCATATTTTTTGGATAGCAGTTGAAGAAGGAAAAAATATTTCGATTATTTGACAAGATTATGAGAGGATGTAAATAAATGTGAATAAATGTGAATGAGAAGAAA
>JAYEKN010000077.1 GCA_034661015.1 Candidatus Cloacimonadota bacterium | reverse complement strand
CTCGAATATGGCAATGATTTTAACGATATGCTTAAGTATAGATTGAAAGAACTCTGCATAAAAAAGATTGATTGCATTTACATTGACCTGCCTCTCTCAAATCCGGTTACGCAAGTGTTTTGTGCAAAAATCGAAAAACTCGGTTTCTTTTTTGCCGGAATTATTCCCGAATTATTCAACGGCGATTACCTCCGCCTTCAATACCTTAATAATGTTGACCCGAATCTCGATAATGTTTGCATTGCTTCTGATTTCGGCAGAGAACTTTTCGATTACATAGTTTCCGTTTATGAGGAAATTGGATGATGAATAAAGAAACGGAAAAATTATGATAACTGCCTGCGGAGTTTATTGCGAAAAAGAATGTCATGCTTTTGGCGATGAGTGTCAGGGGTGCAACAGTTTAAAAGGAAAAGTTTCTTGGGCAAAATTCATCGGCAAAGAAACATGCCCGATTTATCAATGCGTAAATGATAATGGATTTGATACCTGTAAAGAGTGTAAAAAACTCCCCTGCGATATTTGGTTGAAAGAGACTAAAAATCCATCCATGACCGACAAAGAATTCAAAAATGATATTTCGAGAAGAATGGATAATCTGCGAAAATATTATGAAATATGATACACAGAACCGGCACTGACCTGTTCGGTAATTGTCGAGTTTGGTCGCAAAAAATTTCTATGATCAAAATAATTGACACAAAAACAACTCACTTGTTCTCACAAACAAATAATAATTTTTAAACGAGGTAAAATGTGATCAGAATAGCAAATGTTAGTAAAAATTATGGAAATATTCGTGCTTTGCAAAACATTTCTCTACAGATAAATGAAGGAGAAATATTCGGCTTGTTGGGTCCGAACGGTGCTGGAAAAACTACTCTGATAAATTTGCTAAATACTCTTCTCAATTTTGATAAAGGAAATATTGAGATACAAGGGAAAAATATTTCTGAAAATTCTGAAGAGATCAAAAAAATTCTCGGCGTGATACCACAGGAAATCTCGCTTTACAACGACCTTACCGCTGAATACAATCTGCATTTCTGGGGAAAAATGTATGGTCTGAAAAAACCACTCCTCATGAAAAAAGCAGATGAATATCTCAAACTCGTGGGATTGTATGACAGACGCAAATCTGCGGTAAGCACTTTTTCCGGCGGAATGAAACGTAGGTTGAACATTGCTGCCAGCCTGCTCCACGATCCTCAAATACTCCTGATGGACGAACCGACTGTGGGAGTAGATCCGCAATCTCGAAACTATATTTTCGAACTGATCGAAAAATTGCATGAAAACGGTAAAACGATTGTTTATACCACTCACTATATGGAGGAAGCGGAAAGGCTTTGCAACCGAATTGCAATAATAGATCACGGAAAAGTTATTGCACTCGGTACAAAAAATGAATTGTATGCAATATTGGAAAATGAAAATGCGATTGAGTTCACTTTTCAAAACACATTTCAAGAAAACGAATTTCCCCCTTTACCACAAAATTTTTCATACCAAATAATTGCGGACAAATCAATCCGTATTAGCGGGAAAAATATTCTAAAAAATATACCGCTTCTAATCAAAAACGTTGATAATTATAAAAACGGTTATGTGGATATTCGAATCAGTAAACCGAATTTGGAAAATGTTTTTTTAAGATTAACCGGAAGGGAGTTGCGAGAATGAAAATTTTAGCCTTGATAAAAAAGGATATTAAACAATTTTTTAAATCACGTTCTGCTGTGGTGTTAACCTACTTCGTTCCAATGGTTCTAAGCCTGATATTTGGTCTTGTCTTCGGTGGTTTGGGCAGTTCCGGTGGAATTAGTGAAATAAAAATTCTGCTGGTGGATGATGATAAAACAGAATTTTCCGAGCAATTCCGTACAGTTTTAGATAGTTTGCCGGAATTAGCCATTCACACAAAATATGTCATCGGAGATTCTACCTGTCTGTTCACTTTGGACAAAATGGACGATTGGATAATTCGCGGAAAGCGAGGATTGGGAGTTTACATTCCAGCCGGATTTCAGCAAAAAATGGATGGTGGCGAACGGCTTCCTCTCGAAATACATTATGATCCGAAATGCCAAATCGAATACGGAATCGTGAGTGGCATGATCCAAAAAACTATTATGTCAAAATTTCCCAAAATACTGATGAATAGTATGTGGAAAAAGTCTGAAGATTTTCTTGGCATCGAAAAAAACGATAAATTCAAATCCGAAATTTCATTTGCGGTATCCAAATATTTTCCGGATGCAAATTTGGATGACAAACCAATTGAAACATCTGCTGTCAAAAGTATTTCTTCAGAAAATTCTCAAAATGCAGATTCCAATTTTATGGAAAATCCTCTTGAAATAACGAAAGTTGAGTTGCTCGGACAGAAAGAAAAAAATCCGATGTACGCTCAATATATAGCAGGAATGGCGGTGATGTTTCTGCTGTTTTCGGTTACTCAAGCAGGTGCATCAATTCTCGAAGAAAAAAATGACGGAACCATAAAAAGGTTGCTGATTGCTCCGGTTTCCAAGCAACAAATCCTGACGGCGAAAATGCTTTTTTCCACTTTGATGGGAATTAGCCAACTCTTAGTTTTGTTTATCTTCGGTTGGTTGGTTTTTGGTTTGAATATCTTTCAGGACATTCCCGCCTTACTTACAATGATCGTTGTTACAGCTTTGGCGTGTTCATCTATCGGGATTTTTATTGCAGCAATTTGCGGTAATCTCCGAACCGTGAACAGCCTTTCAACTTTGCTTATTTTGACGATGTCCTTACTTGGAGGAAGCATGGTTCCAATTTTTTTCATGCCCGGATATATTCGCCTAATTAGTAAATTTACCCTCAACTCGTGGGCAATGCACGGCTTCACCAACATATTCTGGAGAAATCTACATCTCGGTGATATTCTGCCGGATGTGGGAGTTCTCTTTGGAATTTTTCTTGTTTTTTATTTTCTCGCTGTGAAAATATTTGAAAAAAAATTGGCGGAGTGATATTTTTAAATATAATAAAAGGAATAAAAATTTATGAAGGAATATTCAATAAGTTGGTGGAATTTGGAAAATTTGTTCGATGTGGAGAATTCACCAAATCGTGCGGATTGGTTGCAGAAAGAGCTAAAGCATGAGCTCAAAGGCTGGAATGCAAATATTTTGCAGACGAAAATCGAGCAACTGAAGAAAATTATTGAGCAAATGAATAGCGGGAAAGGTCCTGACATTCTCGGAGTTTGCGAGGTGGAAAATAAGCAGGTTTTAGAAAAATTAGTTTTAAATATTAATTTAACTGATCGAAATTATGAGATTGCTTATCACGAAACGCAAGATCAAAGGGGAATTGACATTGCATTTATTTACGATGAAAATATTTTGCAAGTCGAAAACCAGTTTTCATATTTCGTTCTAAAAAGAACTGCAACTCGCGACATCGTTCAGGTTAATTTTCGCACCTTAAAAGGCAATCAACTTATCCTAATTGGCAATCATTGGCCCTCTCGAAAAGGCGGCGAAAGTCATTCAGAACCATATCGAATTATTGCAGCAGAAACTCTGGCATATTGGAATAAAAAAATTATCGAGATTTGCGGCAATGACGTTGCTATCATCATTGCCGGAGATTTTAATGATGAACCATATTCACGGTCAATCCAAGAATATGCTCTGTCTATTCCTCTGAAAAAAAAAGTTGTCTATTCTCGCATTCCCAGATTTTATAATCTAATGTACAAATTTTTATCGCAAGGAATAGGTTCATATTACTACAATTATTTCCCGAGTTTATTTGATCAGTTTTGGGTATCAAAAGGTTTTATAACTCACAATTCTGCCTTTAGTTTAGCAAGAAATGATTCGGGCGATTTGAAAGTTGAGGTTCTTATGTTTGAGGAAATGAATTCCAAAGGGCGATATCCGGATCCTATCAGATTTGGAAGACCTTCAAAAAAACTTAACCTCAAAGGATTCAGTGACCATTATCCTATTGAGTTAAATATTGAGGAAAAATGAAAACAAAAATTGATAAAATTATAAATATTTTGGGAAAAAACTTGGAAAATGACAATTTGCTCGAAATCAAAAAGGAAATCGGATCGCTTATAAAAAATGCAGAAAATCGGAAAACGGATAAACAGGGAAAACTCCATTTGATAATTGAGGATCGAACAATAAGTATTAGCCAAAAATATCTTAAAAATGAGTTAAGCCAAATCGCTGAAACGAAAACTTTGGAGAGGACAAAATACTATATCCGAAGATTGTTGCGTGGATTGAGGGAAAAGAAAACGAATAAGGTCAATGACATCAATCTTTATCGCTGGAAAGAATATGACGATATAATCACCGACAGCCTTTGGATGCTCAAAAAACGGGATGGTTCCGGTGCTCATTCAGCGGAATATTGGGGGAATTTCATTCCTCAAATACCAAATCAATTTTTGAAACGATACACAAAAAAAAACGATTGGGTGCTTGATCCGTTTTTAGGCTGTGGAACTACGCTTATCGAATGCAAAAGATTAGGTCGAAATGGGATTGGGATAGAATTGCAAAAAAGAGTTATTGAAATTGCACATAAAAATTTAGAAAGTGAAAATTCCACAGAAAATAAGGTTAAGTTTGAACTAATAAATGCTGATAGCAGCCACATCAACCTGAAAAAAACTATGCAAAAATTGGGAATAGAATCTGTTCAATTTGTCCTCCTACACCCACCGTATTGGGATATTATTCAATTCAGTGAAGATGAACAGGATTTATCGAATGCAAAATCTCAAAAAGAATTTCTTCGACTCTTCGGGCGGGTGATAGATAATACCGTAAAATTTCTGGATAAAGGAAGATATTTTGCGATAGTCATCGGCGATAAATACGAAAAGGGAGAATGGATTCCCTTAGCATTTTATACGATGCAAGAAGTTATGAAACGCGGATATAAATTGAAATCTACTATCGTGAAAAATTTTGATTTTACAAAAGGAAAAATGAACCAAAAAGAATTGTGGCGTTATCGAGCATTAGTCGGCGGATTTTATATTTTCAAGCATGAATATATATTTGTTTTTCAAAAATGATTAGTAAAAGTAAACCACAAAGGACACAAAGGAAAAAATCAAAGATATTAGGATGGAATGAAAGCCAAAATAATCAATGTAGCACCCGAGTCCTCTCGTGTGAAAAATATGCAATAATGAATCTAAATAGTGTCCATCCGTAAAGTATGATTTTTCGACCTCACCCCGACCCTCTCCTATCGAGGAGAGGGA